>CAZOOL010000076.1:3594-8582 GCA_964581405.1 uncultured Oscillospiraceae bacterium
TTTTATGTATGCTGAAAAATTATTCTTCAACAGGAGCTTCTTCCTCTGCTTCTTCCTTTGCGGGAGCTTCGATGAGAGCTTTCATAGAGAAGGAAACGCGGTGTTTATCGAAATCGATATCGGTGATCTTAACGTCAACTTCCTGGCCGACGGAAAGAACGTCTTCGGGTTTCGCAACGCGCTCGTGAGAGATCTGGGAAATATGGATAAGACCGTCAATGCCGGGGATAAGGTTTGCAAATGCGCCGAAGGTGGTCATGCTGACGATCTTTGCTTTTGCAGCGGTTCCGACAGGATAATCTCTCTTAAGGATTTCCCAGGGATTATCTTCTTCTTTTTTGTAGCCGAGGCTGATTTTCTTTGCCTCTTTGTCAACGTCTTTTACGAATACTTCGAGGGTATCGCCAACTTTGACAACGTCAGAGGGTTTTGCAACGCGGAGCCAGGAAAGTTCGGAAACGTGAACCATTCCGTCAACACCGCCGAGGTCAACGAATGCACCGTAGGAAGTAAGGGATTTGACTTTGCCCTCATAAACCTGACCGGCTTCGATGTTCTCCCAGAAAGCTGCCTGTTTTGCTTTTCTTTCTTCGGCAAGAACGCTTCTGATGGAGCCGATTGCGCGTTTGCGCTGTGCGTTGACTTCGAGAATGCGGAATTTAACGTTCTGTTTAAGGAGTCCTTCGAGGGGCTCGTTTCTGGAGGCAGTTGCCTGGGAAGCAGGGATGAATACGCGAACACCATCAGTTACAACGATAACGCCGCCTTTGACGACCTCGACAACAGTTCCTTCCAAAATTTCGTCAGTTCCGGCTGCTTCTTCAACAACCTGGAAGTTTTTCTCTGCATCGACTTTCTTTTTGGAAAGGGTCATGGTGCCGTCGGCATCATTTACATGCAGAACTTTGAGGGTAATTTCGTCGCCTACTTTGACGATATCTGCAGGCTTTACGCTGGGGTCATCGGAAAGCTCTTCGGAAGAAACGAATCCGGTATGTTTGCTGCCAACGCTGACAACGATTTCGGTATCCTTGACTACCATAACGGTTGCCTGGACTTTTTCACCGTTTCTTACGTATTTGGATTCTTCGTTCTCGAAAGACTGTTCCAGCATTTCCTCAAAGCTGATTTCTTTGTTTTCACTCATGGTTTGTAGTACCTCCTTAATTATGCCGTATGGGGTTGATGCACCGGCAGTGACGCCTATGACTTCGCAATTATTCCAATCATTCGGCTTTAGTTCTGATGGATACTCAATCAAAACAGTCGGACAGTTGGCTGCGCAGGTTTCCCATAACCTTGCGGTATTCGAACTTTTCTTTCCGCCGACGACAATCATCCCGTCGCATCTGCGCGAAAGAGCGTCCGCCTCGCTTTGTTTAGTACAGGCATCATTACATATTGTATCAAAAATTGATAAATTTGTATATACCTTTTTTGCAAATTTTTCGCATTTTTCCCATTCCGCACGCAAAAAAGTTGTTTGAGAGACAAGGGTGATACATTTTGCACAAAGATTTTTGTCGTTTTTGGAAAGTTCTTCCAGTTCTTCAAGACTTTTCACCACCCGAACATCACCTTTTGCATGACCGATGATGCCCTGAACCTCGGCGTGATCGGGGTTTCCGGTGATTATTACGGTGTTTCCGGCGGCGGTTTGCTTCGCAACAATGCGGTGAATCCTTGCAACAAAAGGGCAGGTCGCGTCCGCATAGGGAATACAGTTTTTCTCAAGCTCGTCGACAACGGAAAGGGGAACTCCGTGGGAACGGAGTATCAGAGTTGCGCCTTCGGGAACTTCGGAAACGCTTTCAACGGGATAGACTCCCTTTGACCGAAGCTCCTCGACAACGGTGGGATTATGGATTATTTCACCGAGGGTCACGGCGGGAATCCCTTTTTCGGCAAAATCCTCCGCAATGCCGACGGCGCGTTTTACGCCGAAACAGAATCCGGCGGAATCCGCGACGATTATTTCTCTTTTCAAGCTTTGCGCTCCTTTGCAAGTGAGATTATCTTTTCGACGGTTTCTTCAAAAGTCATTTCGGAGTTGTCGAGAAGTATTCCGTCCTCCGCAAGGCGGAGAGGGCGGAAATCCCTGTTTGTGTCGTTATGGTCTCTTTGGATTACGTCCGCGAGAACATCGTCAAAATCAGCTTCGATATTCTTTTCCGCAAGCTGCTTTACTCTTCTTGCGGCTCGGACTTCCGGTTTTGCCGTAAGGAAAATTTTCAGCTCCGCATCGGGAAGGACGACCGTACCGATGTCGCGTCCGTCCATGATGACGTCATTCTTTTCGGCGATATCCCTTTGCATATCAAAAAGGAAATCCCGCACCGCGGGAATTGCGGAAACGCCGGAGGCCGCTGCGGAAACGGATTCCGTGCGAATTTTGTCGGAAACGTCCTCTCCGTTGAGGAAAATATGCTGTTCGTTTTCGATATGGCGCATTTCGATTTTTATTTCGGCAAGAAGGGGAACAACTTCCTCGATGGCGGCGGGATTTTTACCTTTTCTGATGGCATAAAGTCCGATCCCGCGGTAAAGGGCGCCGGTATCAACGTATATAAAATCAAGTTTTTTCGCAACGGCTTTCGCGGCGGCGCTTTTTCCCGCGCCGGCAGGTCCGTCAATGGCAATTTTCATAGTGATTCTCCTTGGATCTGGTGGTTAAATCGCCGTTCCGGCGGCATATCCGGTGGCGAATGCTATCTGGAGGTTGTATCCTCCGGTTTCGGCGTCGAGGTCAAGCACCTCTCCGGCAAAATAAAGCCCCGGACAAAGCTTTGATTCCATGGTTTTGGGGTCAACCTCCTTTACCGAAACGCCGCCGGCGGTTATGACCGCGCCTTCGATATCGCCGAGGGCGACGGGCTTCATGCCGAAAGCTTTGATTGCGTTCACAAGGTCGAGGCGCTGGGGCTTGGTGATCTGATTGACCTTCGTTTCCGGGGCGATGCCGCTTTTTTCAACGACGTAGGGAATGATGCTCCGCGGAAGAAGTTCGTCCAGAGCGTTTATGAAATCGCGGTTTTTCTTTTCGGAAAAATCACGGAGAATACGCGCGTCAAGCTCCTCGGCGGAGAGACCGGGCTTGAGGTCGAGCTCGAGGCGATAGTTTTCGAGCACCGTGCTCATGAAGGAGCTTGCACTGAGCACCAACGGTCCGGAAATGCCGTCGTGGGTGATAAGCATCTCGCCGAGTTCTTCATATACAGGCTTCTTCTTTTTGGCTTCATAAAGCCGCAAACTTACGTTTTTGAGGGAAAGTCCGGCGGCTTCGGAAAGGTTTTCGGCGGTGTGAATTCCGACCAGCGAAGCCCTCGTGGGGATGATGGTGTGGCCGGCCTGTTTCGCGAGTTTATAGCCGTCGCCGCTGGAGCCGGTGGCGGAATAGCTGAGCCCGCCGGTGGAAATGAGCACCTTTTGAGCACGGAAAAAATCGCCTTCTTCCGTGAGCACGCCTTTGAGCACGCCGTCCTCGAAAACGAGTTTTTCAGCTCTTTTCTGAAGAATCTCGACGTTTTTGTTTTTTATAAAAAGCTGGAGAGCGTCCGAAATGTCAAGGGCTCTGTCGGAAACGGGGAAGACCCTTCTTCCGCGTTCCGTTTTAAGCGGCACACCGAGCTTTTCAAAAAGCTCCATGGTCTGTTTCGGCGCAAAACGGCTGAGGGCGCTGTAAAGAAAACGGGGATTGCTTCGCACATGGCGGAAAAACTCCTCCGGTTCGCAGTTATTGGTGACGTTGCAGCGTCCTTTTCCGGTCACGAGTATTTTTCTTGCGGGGCGGCGGTTTCGCTCAAGAATGAGTACGTTTCGGCCGTTCTGAGCGGCATATCCGGCGGCAACACAGCCTGCGGCGCCCCCGCCGACGATTATAACATCATAAATTTTCATTGTCGTCGCTCTTTTCGTAAACTTCGTATTCGGACCAGATGCGCTCGAGCTGGTTGAAGGTCGCGGAAATTTCGCTTCTTCTGCGGATGCCGATGGCAACGATGAGTGCGTTTATAAGCGAAAGAGGTGCGACCAGTGAATCAGCGAAGGAGGCCATATCGCTTCTTGCAAGAAGGATTCTGTCGCTGTATTCGATGATGGGAGCGCTGTGGCTGTCCGTAAGGGCGATGACCGTCGCGCCTTTATCATGGGCGTATTTAGCTGCCTTGATGGTTCTCTTGCTGTATCTGGGGAAGGTGATGGCGATGAAAACGTCACCCTCGCCGATATTCATTATCTGCTCGAAAACCTCGCTGGTGCTGGATGTAGCGACGTTGCGGACGTTATCGAAAATCTTGTAAAAATAGAAGCTGAGGAAGCTCGCGAGGGAAGCGGAGCTTCTTACGCCGAGAATATAGATATGCTTTGCGGAAACGATGGTATCCGCGACCTTATTGAATTCCTCGCTGGAGGTATCCTCGAGGGTGCGGCGTATTTTTTCTATATCCATATTGAGGACCTTTGTGAGAACGTCGGAATTGCTCATGCGGTCGCTTGTGATTTCGATACGCTGAACGGTGGTGAGGCGGTTGCGGATCATTTCCTGAAGCGCGTGCTGGAGCTCCGGATAGCCGTCATAGCCCAGTTCCGAAGCGAAGCGGACGACGGTTGATTCGGAAACGCCGACGGCTTCACCGAGCTTTGCGGCGGTCATAAAGGCGGCTTTATCGTAATGAGAAAGAATGAAATTTCCTATGCGTTTCTGCCCTTTGGAAAAGCTGTGCATGTTTTCTGATATTTTGTGCAGAAAGTCTTTATTCAACGGAATATCCCCCTTGATAATAAATTTACTCTAAAAATTCATTTTAACAGGTATTCTTGCAAAAATCAAGGTTTTTTGGCAAAAAAACGGCGTTTTTAGAGAATTTTTGCAAGTAAATTTTGAATTTGACGCATTTTGATGCATGAATTCATTTTTGGAGCGGGGAACGGCCTGCTGCTTTTAAATTAGGGCTTTGGTTCGACAGTACGATATGCGGAAAACGGAGCGG
>CAZOOL010000077.1:0-8348 GCA_964581405.1 uncultured Oscillospiraceae bacterium
ACCCCTTTTTTCGCGCGTGCGCGCGTTCTCATCGCATATAAACATAAATAAAAAAACACCCATCAGAGGTGGGTGTTTTTTTATGGCGTCCCTAGCGCGATTCGAACGCGCGGCCTTTCGCTTAGGAGGCGAACGCTCTATCCTGCTGAGCTATAGAGACACGCTGCTTATATATTTTACTTTCTCGGAGCGTTTTTGTCAACAGAAAAGCGCCTATTCCTCCGGAAGTTCTTTAAGCATACTTATGGTGCGGAAAATTTCGCCGCAGGAAGGGCATTTCCATTCCGTGTCGCTTTTCTTTGCCTTTTTATGAAGGTATTCAAGATTTTCGTGCCCACATTTGGGGCAGGCTGTGGGCTGTTTTGTCCAAAGCTTTTTGAGGAAGGCAACTTCCTCTTCTCGGGTTTTGAAATACATAAAAACTCCTTTTTCAGATTATGGTTTTTCCGTTGAGCACCGCTTCCATAAGATGCTCGCCCTCATACCGAAGCTTGAGGGAAAAGAAAGGTTCGTCTTTTTGAATAAGGTCGAGAAATATTTTATCCCCTTCCCATTTGGGAATTGAATCCAGCTTTTCGGGGCTTATCCATTCCAAAACGCCCTCATCGCAGTCAATAAGTTCGCCATCAAAGCCGTCGGCAGTGAAAAGGTGCATATATTCCGTTTCCCATTCATCCGAAACGAAGGTGACTATGCCGCGGTATCTGTATGAGGTGAGGATAAGGCCGGTTTCCTCTTTCGCTTCCCGAAGGATGCAGTCCTCGGGGCTTTCTTTGTCTTCAAACTTTCCGCCGATGCCTATCCATTTATCCTTGTTGGCGTCATTTTCTTTTTTTACACGATGGAGCATAAGATATTTTCCGTCGCGCTCAATATAGCAAAGGGTAGAATTTATCATAAGAACCTCTTGAAAATGATATTATATAATTTAAGGTATAATACTTTACAGTCTGTTTATTACGGGGACATCTGCGGGGCAAAAGTCAAAAATGGCTTTATCATGCGGTTTTATCCACATCGATTCGGAATGGACGCTGAGCTTGATTTCTCCTGAAATGATTCTTGCCCGGATAAAGTAAAAATATATATCCTTATCCGGATAGGAAAAGGAAAATTCATCAAAAAGTGAAAGGGGCTCGATTTCGATGCCGAGTTCCTCGCGGATTTCTCGGATAAGAGCATCGTTCGGGGTTTCGTCCTCCTCGATTTTTCCGCCGGGAAATTCCCAAAGAAAGGCGCAGTTTCCGCCGGCGCCCCTTCGGCAGACAAGAAATTCGCCGTCTTTTTCGATGACAGCGGCGACTACTTTTATCACGGCAAAAAGCCCTCCCTTCGGTTTTGATAAATCCATTTTAACCCCATATTTCCGGCAAGTCAATAAAAAACGGCGGGAAGATTCCCGCCGCGGGCCGTTCAGCCAAGGGCAATATCGAGTATCATCATCAGCGCGAAACCGATGGCAACACCTATGGTTGCTATGTTGCTGTGTTCGCCGTCCTGGGATTCCGGAATAAGCTCCTCAACAACAACGTAAATCATTGCGCCCGCCGCAAAGGAGAGAATGAACGGAAGGACGGGTTCGATAAGCGAAACCAGAAGAATGGTTACTATGGCGCCGACCGGTTCAACAACACCGGAAAGAAATCCGTATTTAAATGCTTTGGCTTTTGAAAGTCCTGTGCCGACCAAAGGCATGGAAATGATCGCGCCCTCCGGGAAGTTCTGGATAGCGATACCGAGTGCAAGGGCAAAAGCTCCGGCGGTGGTTATTGCGCTTTCGCCGCTGAGCATACCCGCAAGAACAACGCCTACAGCCATGCCTTCGGGAAGGTTATGGAGCGCAACGGAAAATACAAGCATGAAAGATTTACCGAGCTTGCTTGGGCGGCCTTCGGGCTTATCGGAATTAAGGTGGAGATGGGGAATAAGGCTGTCGAGCAGAAGAAGGAAACCCATTCCTGCGAGGAAACCTCCCGCCGCGGGCAGCCATAAAATCTGCCCTGCGGCTTCCGCCATTTCAATGGCGGGCATGATGAGCGACCATACCGAAGCGGCGATCATAACACCGGAGGCAAAACCGAGGAGCGCCTTTTGGAGCTTTGGGTTCATTTCACCTTTCATAAAGAAAACAGCCGCCGCACCAAGGCTTGTTCCGAGGAACGGAAGAAGCACGCCGATGGCGACTTTTATAATATCATTCATAAAGGAAAATCTCCTTTCAATCAAAGCTTTGGAAAAACAGTATATCACAGTTTGAAAAAACAGGCAACTGAAAAGATTTAGAAGGGCAGTTGTTATCATACTATTCTTTTCCGGGAAAAATAGTTAAACGGTTTTTGGTTGTGTTACCGTAAAAAAGGAAGATGTTGACAAATCAAGGAAATTGGTGTAATATATACCACGGACAGATGTTGACATATCAACATTTTGTGCCGGAGGGTTATTTTTCTCTGCGGCACGCATAATAAAGAAGTGAGGTAACATATGATAAGCCGCTTTGAACAGTTCACATACGTAATATCCGGAATTTACCGCTATGTTCAGAAAATTGAAAGAAATGAGATGATAAAACGCGGATACAAGGGAGCATACGCTCTTTATCTTGCGACCCTCAACAGATATGAGGAAGGGCTTTCCTCTACCGAGCTTTGCGAAGTCTGCGATAAAGATAAAGCTGCCGTTTCTCGGATCATTGCCGAAATGGAGGAAAAAGGACTCGTTGAAAGAGGAAAAAACGGCAAAAGAGGCTACCGCGCAAAAATAACCCTTACCGAAAAAGGAAAGGAAACTGCGAACTATGTTTCCGAAAGGGCGACCCTCGCCATATCTTCCGTTTCAGGCGAGATAATGAGCGAGAAGGAAAGAGAAATATTTTATTCGACCCTCGATACAATTTATAAAAACCTTCAGAAAGTGAGCAAAGAAGGTATCCCCCAGAAATAAGGAGAAGAAATGAAAGATATCGGTTCTGTGCTTGAAAGTCAAAGAAGCTTTTTTCAAAGCGGTGCGACCCTTCCGGTGGAATTTCGTGTCGCGATGCTTAAAAAACTTTACGGAGCCATTGAAAAATATAAAGATGACATCTCCGAAGCCTTGAAAAAAGACCTTGGGAAGAGCGAGTTTGAAGGATATATGTGTGAAATCGGGCTTGTCAAATCCGAAATAACATATATGCTTCGCCACGTCCGAAAATTTGCGGCCGGACAAAGGGTAAAAACTCCGCTTGTCCATTTTGCTTCGGAAAGTTATAAAAAGGCGTCGCCCTACGGCAATGTGCTTATAATGAGCCCGTGGAACTATCCGTTCCTTCTGGCTCTCGACCCGCTGGTCGATGCCATTGCCGCAGGCAACACCGCAATCATAAAACCGAGCTCCTATTCGCCGGAAACCGCGGCGGTCATTGAAAAAATTATCGGCGAAACTTTTCCGGAAGAATATGCGGCAGTAATAACCGGCGGAAGAAGGGAAAATTCCGCCCTTCTTGAAGAGAAATTCGACCTTATATTTTTTACGGGAAGCTCCGAAATCGGAAAGAGAGTTCTTCGAAGTGCCGCGGAAAATCTTACACCGGTCGTTCTTGAGCTCGGCGGAAAAAGCCCCTGTATTGTGGATTCCAGCGCAAAGATAAAGCTTGCCGCAAGACGCATTGCTTTCGGTAAATTTCTCAACTGCGGCCAAACCTGTGTTGCGCCGGATTATATTCTTTGTGAAAAAACGGTGAAGGACGAATTCGTTTTTGAACTGAAGAAACAGATCCGTGCTCAATACGGTGAAAACCCTCTCCAAAACCAAAATTACGGAAAAATCATTAACAAAAAGCATTTTGAACGGGTGCTCGGGCTTATTGATCCCGAAAAAACGGTGCTCGGCGGATGCTCGGATATGAAAACCTGCCGCATTGAGCCAACGGTTCTCGATAACGTAACCTGGGAAGACCCTGTTATGCAGGAGGAGATTTTTGGCCCGGTTTTGCCGATCCTGACCTTTGAGCACCGTGAGGAGATATACTCCGTGCTCAAAGATAAGCCGAAGCCCCTGGCTTGCTATATATTTTCCGAGGATCGTGCTCATATTGATGAACTGACATCGCGCCTTTCCTATGGCGGAGGCTGTATCAACGACGTTGTTATTCACATCGCCACCAGCGAAACGGGATTCGGCGGAGTCGGCGAAAGCGGTATGGGTTCCTATCACGGAAAAGAAGGCTTTGAGGCTTTTTCCCATTATAAAAGTATCGTTGATAAAAAAACATGGCTCGATCTTCCCATGAGATACCAGCCCTACACAGAAAAAGCAAGGAAACTCGTTGACATTTTTGTAAAATAAAAGGAGAAAAAATGGCAGTAAAAATAGTTCTTGATTCCACAACCGACCTTACTGCGGAATACAAATCGAAATTTGATATCGTGCCTCTTACCGTTCATTTCGGTGACGAGGAATATATAGACGGTGTAACCATTACCCGCGAAGAATTTTACGCGAAACTTATTGAAAGTGATGTTATGCCGACAACAAGCCAGGCAACCCCGGATGCTTTTGAGAGAGTTTTCAGAAAGCATATTGAAAACGGCGATGAGGTAATTGCCATAACCATTGCTTCTAAATTTTCCGGAACTTACCAGAGCGCCTGTATAGCCGCGGAGGGATTTCCGGGGAAAGTTCATGTAATAGACGCAAAAACCGCCGCCATCGGCACGGCGATCCTTGCGGAATACGCCCTTTCCCTTGTTGAAAGCGGAAAAAGCGCCGATGAAACAGTAAAACTTGTTGAAAAGAAACGCGATGACATTATTATCGTCGCGATGATAGACACACTTGAATATCTCCAGCGCGGCGGAAGGATTTCAAAAACAGTTGCCTTTGCTGGCGGACTTCTCAATATTAAACCCGTCGTCAGCGTTGAAGACGGCGAGATAAATATTCTCGGAAAAGCGAGGGGCTCCAAACAGGGCAACAACCATCTTATAAAAGAAATAGAAAAAGCCGGCGGAGTCGATTTTGATATGCCGGTACTTCTGGGCTATACCGGTCACGACGACTATCTTCTCCAAAAATACGTCGAGGACAGCAGCTTCCTTTGGGAAGGGAACGTTCCCGAACTCCGGAAGGAATGTATCGGAAGCGTCATCGGAACTCATGTGGGACCCGGAGCGGTGGCGGTTGCTTTTTTCAAAAAGACCACAAAATAATTTTCATAGTGATACCCAACAAAGAAAAACAGCAGAGGGCGGAGCTTTTGCTCCGCCCTCTGCTGTTTTTTACTTCCGCTGTCGGAAAGCTTCTGTAAAATTGCCGGTTTTACAAAAAAGCCGGAAATAAACAGGGAGTGTACTTTTATAATCTTGCTTCCGGAAGAAAAAGGGGATATAATACTTTACAGTAGTTTGCAGGGGAAGTGATTTTTTGACCAACGCAGATGAATATATACAGAAATTCAAGGAACTGGAAGCTGCGGTAAAGGAAAGCTTTGGGCTGAATGATTGGGATTCCGTCACGAATTTTCTTTCAAAAAGGGAAGAGTACCGCCCTTTCCGTGAGGAGATCAAATACTGTCAGGAAGTAAGGAATCTCCTCCAGCATAAACAGAAAATCGGCAATGAATATCCCGTTGAACCCACAAGAGAGATGATTTCTTTTCTTGAGCGAACCATTGATTCGGTGAAAAACCGCAGAAAATGCAGCGAAATAATGGTTCCCGCCGAAAAGATTTACAGCAGGAAAACCTCGGATACGGTCTATGAAACCGTAGTAAGGATGAGGGAATCATCCCTCGGGCATATTCCGGTGCTTCATGAAAACGGAGCCGTCGCCGGCGTTTTCACCGCGTTTTCGTTCTTCAATATAATGGCTGACCAAAGGGGGGCCGCCCTTCCGAAAATGCTGACCTTCCGTCAGGCGAATGAATACATCGGGTTTGATTATCATAAAACCGAGGTTTATAAATTTGTGGGCGGCTCGCTCTATGTGGACGAGCTGAAGGAGTTTTTTGAAAGCACCTATTCCGGTGGAAAACGTCTTTCTATGGTTTTTGTGACATCTAACGGAAAAGCGGATGGAAAGCTCATCGGGATAATTTCACCATGGGACGTGCTCGGCAGTGAAAAAACAGAATAAATATTGAAAAAGACCCGGATTGCTTTTTTTGAATCCGGGCTTTTTCTGCGGAAAAAGCATCGGGGGAAAATATTTCCGGAAGGAAATTTCGGATTCGATGCAACAAAAACGGCAAAAAATGTTACTTATTTAATAAGAAATTAATATTTACCGACTTGTTTTTGGCGGCGGATAATGGTATCATGTATTTGTAGAAGATTGCACCAAGAAAGGAATGAATGCAATGTCCGAAGAAAATAAAAATTCTTTAACTCCCGAAGAGGAACAGCAGAACAGCAAACCCTTTTCTGTCAATATTGCTGATGAGGATTTTGCCGCGGATGATATACCCGCGCCGGAAAGCGATGTTCCCTCTGACGGAAAAGCTCATAAAGTAGTGCGCTATGTCGATAACGCACCGAAAGAGAAAGAACAGAAAGTCGAAAAGAAAAAAGGCGGCTTTTTCGGTGAATTCCTTGCCGGAGCTGCCGCGGGCGCAAAAACCGTCGGCGAAGGAATTTCCGCCGGAATAAAAACCGTTTCGGAAAAGAAACCGGCTGAAGTAAAAGAAAAAGCCGAAAAGGAAGAAAAGGTTGATGAAACCCAGTTTCCGAAAGATGAGAAAAAATCTTCCGGCAGCTTTATGAGCAAGCTCAATTCGCTGCCCATAGGAGCCGTTATCGGAGGCGCGGCGGTTCTTCTCGTAATCCTTGTGGCGATTATCCTTATCTGCGCCACGAGCTGCGCTCCGAGCAGCAATACCCCTTCCGACAACAGTTCCTCCGGAAACGAAATAACCATTAATCCGGATGGCGACAACAGCACCGCGGATTCCGAACCCGAGGGTGAAACCGTTCTTGAGGTTCCCACAAGAAAAGAACAGTTCGTCGAAGCTTTCAACGCAAATAACGACGTTATGGGCTGGCTCTATATCCCCGGTCTTACGGATGTTGACGCGGGCGTTTGTTTCAGCTACGACAAAACCTATCCTTACGATAAGCGTGATATCACCGGAAAAAAGGTTTCCAATACCTATTGGATCGACGGAGCTTATTACACCCATTTCCGCAACATCTGCGGCGAAACTTCCGATGAGCTTTCCAAGAACACCGTAATTTTTGGTCACAGCGACCTTGGCCTCACCAATCTTTCCTATACGAACGACGACCCCACCGGTCCTCTCTTCTCCCAGCTTTTCAGTTTCAAGGATCCGAGCTTTGCGGAACAGACTCCGTATATCTATCTCACCCTTCCGGGCGAGGATACCGTATGGGAAATTTTCGCCGTTTTCTATAACGACGCAAACGCAATCAGCAAAACTTTCTCCGCCTATTATTCCAAGAACGGCGGTTCCCTCTGGTATATCGAACCTAGCCCCGTGACCGCTGAATACCAGCTTATGCTTGATACCGCAAGAGCGCGGTCTCTCTATGATTACGACGTTGAGGTAACCACCAACGACCGTATTCTTACTCTTTCCACCTGTACTGTCGGTTACGGACTCCAGGCAAGATCCAACTACCGTTTTGTAATTGTTGCGAAGCTCGTTGAGGATCCCGAAACCAATCACATCGACAAAAACGCAAGCTTCACCATCAATGCCGATGCGCCGATCCCCAGCACTTATAAAGAGGAGTTTGAGGATTACGTCGCAAACTGGAAGCCTTCTGAGAAATAATTCCCGAAATACGAAAAAAACGCAAAAAAACGCACCCGCAAGGGTGCGTTTCATTTTGGATAAATTACATTTTGCTGAGTTCAACAGCGGTCTGTGCGGCGACTTTTGCGTTGTTGTAAACAAGCTGGATATTGGAAGCAAGGGAGTTGCCGCCGGTAAGTTCAGAAACCTTCGCAAGAAGGAAAGGAGTGGTTTCCTTGCCTTTGATGCCGTTAGCTTCTGCTTCGGCAATAGCGGTATCAATGGCGCTGCTGATAACGTCGAGGGGCATTGCGTATTCTTCGGGAATGGGGTTGGTAACGAGCATACCGCCTTTAAGACCCATATCGCCGGAAGCTTTAAATGCTGCGGCAAGGTCTGCGGGGGTATCAATGCGGTAATCAACCTTGAATCCGGAGGAACGGGTGTAGAATGCGGGAAGTTCTTCGGTGCCGTAACCGATTACCGGAACGCCTTTGGTTTCGAGGTATTCAAGGGTAAGACCAAGGTCAAGAATGGATTTTGCGCCGGCGCAAACGACCATCATAGGGGTCTGGCCGAGTTCTTCAAGGTCTGCGGAAATATCCATGGTGGTTTC
>CAZOOL010000078.1:0-8338 GCA_964581405.1 uncultured Oscillospiraceae bacterium
CGGTCAAGACCGTTCCCTACATCTGCAAAATTACCATTTTTCACCGTAGGGGCGGATATCATCCGCCCGCCACATTCAATCGACCGATAACAGCAGACGGGACGGGGTTATCCCTCTTTCGTCATTTGCTCCGCAAATGCCACCTTCCCCTCTGGGAAGGCTTTAAATGAATCCCTCCACCATCGCCGTTGGCGATGGTCCCCCTCCCTTTGACAAGGGAGGTTTTAAATTATGCTTCGGACTGTTCTTTTGCCCAAACAAGAGCTTTGGTAAGCTGATCCGCGCAGGAAGTGCCGCGGCCGCCGCAGTCGTTGCCGGAAAGACGCTCGATAATGTCGTCCGCCTTCCAGCCTTC
The DNA here is from genome assembly GCA_964581405.1 of uncultured Oscillospiraceae bacterium. Classification (GTDB taxonomy): domain Bacteria; phylum Bacillota; class Clostridia; order Oscillospirales; family Ruminococcaceae; genus UMGS1668. The sequence goes on from CAZOOL010000078.1 coordinate 356, forward strand.
AAGGATCTTCGGAATTGCCTGGAGATTTCCGGGGCAGCCGCCCATGAAAACGATGTTGCGTACGGTGCCGTCGGATTCAAGGTCAAAACTGATTTTTTTCGCGCAGGTTCCTTTGGTCATGTAATCGTAATGCATTTTATATTTCTCCTTTTATCATTGTTTTTTGTAAATATGGATATCAAAGGCAACTTCCGTTTCAAGGCTTTGGAGCTTCGAGAGCTTTTCGGCACCTTTTGCGGAGGTTTTCCAGTAATACGGGGTCATCCGGAACAGGGCGAGTATATCCTCCCTGTTTTCGATGAGCACATTATAGCGCACCCGGCGCGTTTCCGCGTGCTCAAAGCCCTCATAGGGGATATCCTGTTCCTTGTTTTCATAAGGGGTATCGTAAATCGCGGCCTTCAGCTGCCAAAGATGGCGTGCCGCGGGAACAACGTAGATATAGTATCCGCCGGATTTGAGCACGCGGCGGTATTCTCCTATGCTCAAGGGGCTGAATACGTTCAGCAGTATATCAAAGCTTTCGTCAAAAACCGGAATATCAAATACCGAAGCAACTGCAAATTCGACCTCTTTCGTGCGCTTTGCGGCGCGCTTCACCGATGGACGGCTTATATCAAAACCGGCAATTTTTGCCTTTGGTATGCGGTTTTTAAGCATTTTTGCAATATGGGAAGTATAGTATCCCTCTCCGCAGCCGCAATCGAGCACAGAAACTTCTTTCCCTTTCGCAAATTCGAGAACCGCGTGCTCAAGTTCCCGGAGAAGGGGTTCGTAATATCCCTTATCAAGAAAAGCCGACCGCGAAGCGGCCATTTCCTTGCTGTCGCCGGGTATCTTTGAATTCATCTTATTGGGCGGCAGAAGGTGTGTGTATCCCTCTGCCGAAATATCAAAGCTGTGTCCGTGCTCACACCGGAGCACACGTTCCGGCTTTTCGAGTTTCTCACCGCAAAGCGGGCATCTGAAAATACTCGTCATACGCCGAGAAAATAGAGGAGCAGACCGGCATGGGCGGCCATGAGCACCGGGACGAGTATTTTGAATTTTGCGTGCTTCGTTTTATGGCGAAAGGTTTCCATGCCGATAAAAGCGCCGAAAGCGCCGCCTGTGGCGGCAGCGACCAGAAGCGCCTTTTCCGAAATGCGCCGCATATCCTTTTTCGCAAAAAATTTATCCGCACCGTACATTGCGAAGGCGATAATATTCACGGCGATATAATAAATGATCACAGCATCTGTCATTCCAAAATCCGCCTTTCCGGAAAATCTTTTCCTATTTTAACATTTATGACTGCGAAGGTCAATATTTGAGTTTTGCTCCGAAGAAAAGAAGAAATGCGAACTGCATTTTTCAGAGCACAAACATGACCCCGAAGCCCTGTTTTTCCATTTCAAAGGCAAATTCTTCCTCCATGCCGTTTGGAACTATCGCCTGAGCCGTTCCGCCAAAGCCGCCGCCATGCACCCTTGCGGCGCCTTTTTCGCCGAGAATATTCCTCGCGGCGGAAATGGCTTTTTCAAGGCGGCGTTCCGGTTCGTTTTCCGAAACTATGTTTTCCAGCTTCTTTTCGGAGCTTTCCGCGGATTCCCTGTAAAGGCGCAGAAATTCCCCGAAGTCGCCGTTTTCGAGGGCTTTTGCCTCTTCTGCCGCCCTTCGGGTTTCATCATAATAATGTACCGCTCTCATGACGGCTCTTTCGCCGCATCTTTGGCGGAGAATGGGAAGTTGGGCGTAAAATTCCGCTTCATCTGCTTCCGAAAGGGTCGTATGGCCCATATTCCACGCCACAAGCCCCATTTCCTTAACTATGGCGGCATAGTCGTCCGTGAGGTTCGCGTGACCCGCTTTGCAGTCGATAACGGCGACGGAACAGCCGCTTTTGGAAAAATCGAAATCAATTTTACGGAATCGCGGCATTTCCGGATCGGAAAAATCCGCGAATACCGTACCTCCGAAGGCACAGACAAGCTGGTCAAAAAGTCCGCATGGTTTCCCGAAATAATCATTTTCCGCAATCTGTCCGAACTGTGCGATCCGAAGGAGCGGAACGCTGTTTTCAAAGAAAAGTCCGCTTATGATTTTGCCCAGGAGCACCTCGAAAGCCGCCGAAGAAGCAAGCCCGCTCCCGGCGGGGATTTCCGAGGAAATTTCGGCATCAAACCCGCCGAAAATGTTCCCGCTTTCTATGAAGCAGTTCATTATTCCGCGCATCAGGGCGGCGGGAGTTTTTGCCTCCTCCGCCCGGGGTTCCGTATCCCCGATTTCCATTTCAATGATACCGAAACCTTCGGACCCGATATGTATAAGGTCCGTTCCGTTCGGTCTTGCATAGGCGCGGATTCCCTGTTCAACGACCGCACCGAGAACACAGCCGCCCTGATGGTCGGTATGGTTCCCGCCCAGCTCTGTGCGTCCGTTTGCGAAAAATTCAAACATGGCTCCGCCCCCTTTTGTAATTTATATTGATATTTTATCACAAACAGCGGGGAGAGTAAATATCAGTAAAAAGAGAGAGTCATTTACAAAATTATGCTTCTCCGCCGTTTTTTGATTTCGCATTTTCCGTAGGCGGCACAACCGCCTTTTTGGCAATCGGGCAATTACTTTTGGCAGGATAGACCTTAAAACGCATAAAAAAAGCACGGAAATCCGTGCTTTTGTTTTTTATCATGCGGCGGTTTTCGCCTTTTTCTTTTCCATAAGATACCACGGGAGATACATCGCCGCCCAAACCACCGCAAGGAGGAAGGGCATTCCGAGGAAATAAAGATTTCCCCCGAAAATGGAAGCAAGGATTTCCAGAAGCGGGTTGTTTTCTGTTCCGTTGAGGAAGAAAAAGTTTGTATCTATAATTTTATTGAAAATAAATATCGGAACACATTCACAAAGAAGCACAAGAAATACTTTCGGAATACGCTTTACGCTCGGTCTGAAGCCTCCGGCAAGGAGCAGAAGGGGATACATGAGCAAAAGAACGTGTATCGTGTTTGAGTGGATACTCATGAAATTCCAGAAGGGAAGATTATACCACGTCGGCATCATAAGAGCAAGGGTCGCGCCGGGCAAGCAGAGCGCATAGAGAAGCTCCGAGGAAAGGTCGTCCCTTTTGATGCTGTTCCAGACGCAAACGAAAATATTGATGCTGCAAAGATGGAGAGGAAGAAAACCCCATACCCACTGATTCGTCGCAAAACAGCCGATATGCTTAAAAAGCTCGTCGGCAATGAGAAGCGCCGACATAACGTAAAGGAACTTTCTGCGGTTATTTTCATCAAGCTTTCTGTAAACAAACATTGCGGCAATAATGAATGCGATAAAAAGCGCCGTAACCGCAAGATGAAGCGGACTGAAATGCTCGAAACATACATAGTCCGGGTTTAGCTCGGCCATGGTTTCTCTCGTGTACCAGAATTCTGACATAAAAGTCGCCTCCCTTTTTTCAAATGCATATTCTAACATATATCACAATTTATGTAAACCGATAATTTTCTTGCATAAAGGGCTTTTTACTGGTATAATTTCCGTGTGATGACTTTATGTATAAAAGGAGGTCTTTCTTTATGGCATATAAGCGCGAATGGCAGCGCCCGCTTGAGCTTGACCGCCCCACATGGGATATGCTTCGGGAAAACAACATCTATACCAACAGCCGGAAGGATTTCCGCTGGCGCCATTGCCCGGATAAGGAAAACGGCGTTATCCATGCGGCGGTCTATACAGTTATGAGCTACGAGCACGCCGACGATGTCGTTGAGATGGATTTCCCCCTTTCAAAGGAAGGACTTTCCGAAGCGAATGCATGGATAGAATCCAAATTCAGAGAATTTGTTGAGGCAAACCCCGAAAGGTACTGATTTTTTATGGCAGAGAAACGATATCTTTACGCGGTGCTTTTTTCAAGCCCGTTCAAAACCGGGAGCTTTATCCGCGCGGTTACGAGGTTCAACTATAACCATGCGGCCCTTTCCCTTTCACCGAAAATGAAATATCTTTATTCCTTTTCACGGCATTACAAAAACGCGCCTTTTTACGGCGGCTTTACAAAGGAATCCATTCTGCGCTATCGCCATAACGGAAAAACCGCCCTTATGAAGGTTTGCGCCGTTCCTGTCACGGAAGAACAGTATCAGGAAGCAAAAAGAGCCCTTCATTTCTTTTCGGAACATTCGGAGGGTTTTCTTTACAATATGATTTCCGCCATATGTTTTCCTTTCAGGGTAAAGGTCAAAATAGACCGTTCCTTCACCTGCATTGAATTTGTTTCCGGTATGCTCAAAAAATACGCGGATATCCCTCAGCTCAAAAAAAGCGATTTTTGCTCCATAAGGGAACTTTCGGATATTCTCGACCCTTATACGATATACGAGGGAAGCGCGGAAAAATACCTCCGCGGAAACGATTGGTCCGGAGATACCTTTCCGCAGGAAAAAGGTAAATGGTTCTATATCAAAAAAACAGCGGCAAATAATTCAAGGCTTGCCTACCGCTATTTCCGCGAAAAAATACTGTGAAAATGCTCTGAATCTCTCCGGCAAAACGGAAATTTCAGCACGCCCGTGTGTTCGCCCGAAAAAATTTTCCGTTTTTTCTGCCTCTCGGCTTGTTTGCTGTTGCAACGGAAAAAGATTTGTGCTATATTGAAAATATAAAATACGAAAAGGGTGAAAAGATGCGCGGATGATTTTTGTTTTGAAGTAAGAAAACCATATTGCCCTTCGGCAATGGGCTGTTGCTTTCGGGATGAAAGCGGCGGCTTTGTTCCTTACGGAAAAACGCAGATCATTCGACGAAAGCCCTTTTCATAAAAGCGGTTTTTATTTTGCTGCGCCGCTTTTTATCACGAGCTTTTATTGGTCTGCGTTTGGCTTTTCGCCGAAGGCAGACTTTTTTGTTCCCGAAAAGGAGGAATTATATGCTCCAGATAAAAAATCTTTCCATATACCATACAAAGGACTCCCACGTTCTTGCCCAAAACCTTTCCTTCGTCCTTGGGGAAGGGAATAAATGCGCCGTCATCGGAGAGGAAGGCAACGGAAAATCCACCCTCCTGAAGCTGATTTACGACCCGGCGCTCGTCGAGGACTATGCTGAATATTCCGGCGAAATAATCCGAAACGGCGCTGTCTTTGGTTATCTTTCGCAGGAAATTTCCGATTCCGACAAAGAAAAAACCGCCGCGGAATTTTGCGCCGGAGCGGGATTCGGCGAGCTTTTGCCCTATGAGATTTACGATATCGCCGGTCAGGTCGGCATAGACCCGGAAATTTTTGATTCCCACCGCAAAATGAGCACCCTTTCCGGCGGAGAAAAGGTAAAAATCCGCATGGCGGCGGTGCTTGGGAAAAAGCCCGATATCCTTCTTCTTGATGAACCGTCGAACGACATCGACATTGAAACCCTCGAGTGGCTCGAAAGCTTTATCAATTACTGCGGGCTTTCGGTGCTCTATATCTCCCATGACGAAACGCTTCTCGAGCGAACGGCGGATATGATCATCCATATGGAACAGCTCCGGCGCAAAACCGCCGCTCGCTGCACTGTTGCGAAGCTGCCCTATCGCAGATACGTTGACGAGCGCATACTCGGCTTTGAAAAACAGGAACAGATCGCCCGGAGCGAAAAGCGGGATTTTGACCGGAAGATGGAACGCTACCGCCAGATTTACCAAAAGGTCGATCATCAGCAGGAAACCATCAGCCGCCAGGACCCCCACGGCGGAAGGCTCCTCAAAAAGAAAATGCATTCTGTAAAAGCTATGGGAAGGCGCTTTGAAAAAGAAAAAGAAAACCTTACCGAAATGCCGGAGGCGGAGGAAGGTATTTTTCTCCGATTCGGAAAAGATGCCTCCGTTCCCGCCGGAAAAAGGGTCATTTCCCTCGAAATGCCGGCGCTTTTCGCCGGAGAAAAACTCCTTTCTGAAAATATCTCCCTCGAAATTTCCGGCGGGGATAAAATCTGCATCATCGGGAAAAACGGTGCCGGAAAAACGACCCTGCTCCGAAAAATCGCCGCCGAACTTCTTGAAAGAAAAGATATCAAAGCAGCATATATGCCGCAAAATTATGAAGAAGGCTTTGACCTTTCAAAAAATCCCGTGGAGCTTCTCGCCGTCGGCGGCACAAAGGAGGAGCGCACGAGGATACGCACCTATCTCGGCAGCATTAAATTTACTGCCGATGAAATGAACCATCCGGCGCGGGAACTTTCCGGCGGACAGAAAGCAAAGCTCTTTTTCGCGAAGATGGCCCTCGGAGATTACAACGTACTTATTCTCGACGAGCCCACGAGGAACCTTTCGCCCCTTTCAAATCCTGCCGTAAGAGAAGTCCTCCGGAACTTCGGAGGAGCTGTTATCAGCGTTTCCCACGACAGAAAATACATCGGGGAAGTCTGTGAAAAAATCTTTGAGCTTGACGAAAACGGACTTTCGAGAGTGTATCCGGATTTCGGCTGAAAGGCTATTCCTTTTCCTTTCGGAAAAGCTCCCGAAGCCCTATTGCCAGCAAAAGCAGCGCAAAAGCGCCTCGAAGCAGTGTTTTATCAATACTTCCGGCAATATAAAAGCCAAAAAATACTCCCGGTATTCCGCAAAGAACCGAAACGGCGGCGCTTCGCCACTTAACAAAGCCGTTTTTAATATGCACAAAAAGACCGGCGGCCGCCGTCGGAATAAAGAAAACAAGGTTTATACCCTGAGCGGCGAGCTGTTCCGTCCCCGCAAAGGCGGTAAGATAAAGGAGCAGTATTCCTCCGCCGCCGACACCGATCCCTCCGGCGGCACCGGCAAAAAAGCCCACCGCGTTTTCAATCATATCCATTCCGAAACTATCCCCCATAACATCCTCGCGGCTGAAAAGGTCACGAATCCTCCGAAAATCTTGCGGAGCAGTGTGGGATTCATTCTTCGGAAAAGGAGCGAAGCCGCCGCCGCTCCGATTATTCCGCCGGGAATAAAGATCGCCGCATCTTCAAAGGAAAGCCGTCCTTCATAAAGATAAAGCGCCGCCGAAACCAGCGAAAGGCAGAACATCATAAAAAGCGCCGTTGCGTGGGATTCCTTTACGGAAAGTCCGCTTTTTCTGAAAAGCGGAACGGCGATTATTCCCCCGCCGCTTCCGAAAAGACCGTTGAGGAACCCCGCCGCCAAACCCGTAAGTGCCGCTCTGCTCCATTTTTTCATCAAAAAAACACCGCCCGTTTTTATTTTTCCGGAATATTTTTTCCGAAAATCCGCACAATAACCGCGAAAAATATAAAACGGAGGTTTTTTCAATGTCCCTTTCAGCGGATGAATTCAAAAAAATGGGTGAAAAGGCTGTTCCGAAAACAAAAAGCCTTCGGAACCTGGCCGGAGCTTTCTTTATCGGCGGGGCAATCTGTGCCGTCGGTCAGGCGGTGCTCAATTTTTACCTTTATGTCGGATTGAGCACGCCCGCCGCCTCGACCGCGTGCTCAATTACGCTCATCGGTTTTTCTGCGGTGCTCACGGGCTTCGGGGTCTATGACAAAATCGCCAAATTCGGCGGCGGGGGCACCCTCGTTCCCATAACCGGCTTTGCCAATGCCGTGGTCGCCCCTGCAATGGAATATAAAAGCGAAGGCTTCGTGCTCGGGCTTGGGGTCAAGATTTTTAATATCGCCGGTCCGGTTATTGTTTACGGCGTTATGGCAAGCGTAATTTATGGGCTGATACTTTACGTTATGAGTTTATTGTAGCGGCGGATATCATCCGCCATTCATTGCCGAACCTTCGTTCCGAAGGTTCGGCAATCCGTATTCTTTTTTTACGGATTACCACGTCGCTTCATTTCTCGCAATTACATCAGCGGTTTACCATTTTGCTGCAGGAAGCGAACCCTTCCGTTTTGAAAAAACAACCGCACAGGATGAAATCCTGCCCGGTTTTGCATATCTCTGAAAATTTTGCAAACAATAACCCCAAAACGGGGTGATTTTTTGGCTCATAAAATCGGGAAACAG
>CAZOOL010000079.1:0-8307 GCA_964581405.1 uncultured Oscillospiraceae bacterium
GGGAGGTAAGCGCTCCGCGTTTCTTGGTTGCGGAACGGTCAAGACCGTTCCCTACGTTGAATTGAATGAAAAGCGCAAGCGGGATAGGATTCGCCTTCACATATTGGAGGTATTTTAAAAGCGACCCTTTTGAGGTCGCTTTTTTGGGGTTATTCTTCAAGATAATTTTTTTCCTCGGCCTCAAGCTGTTCGGTGCCTTTACTGAGCATCTCGAAACGGTTGAACGCAGGAAGGAGTCGGCTGTTATAGGAACTCATTGCCTTATCGAACTGGGTGCGGGCATTGGTAAGGGCACCGTCCATTTTCTCGAAATACCCGAAGAAGGTATCAAAGCGCTTGATAAGCTCCTTGCTTTGCTTCGCGATCTCCTTCGCGTTCTGGCTCATAGCGTTTTCCTGCCAGCCGATGGAAACGGATTTGAGAAAGGCATAAAAGGTCATGGGCGAAAGGAGAAGCACGTTTTTCTCCATGGCGCAGCTGAAAATCTCTCTGTCGCTGGCAAAAGCGGCGGAGAGCCCGCTCTCATAAGGAACGACCATGGCAACCATTTCGGCGCTGCGCTCCTCGCTTTTCCAATAAGCCTTTTTATAGAGAGTGTCAATATGTCCCCGAAGCGCTTTTACGTGCTCCGCAAGGTGCTTTTCACGGGAAGCTTCGTCCGTATCGTCAAGATAGAGAAGATAGGAATTCATCGGCGCTTTGCTGTCAACCGGAACGGTGCGCCCGCCGGTGAGGTGGATAACCATATCCGGGCGGCCGCCTTCGCCATTGGAGGCCTGCTCCTCAAAGTCGATGTGCTCCACCATACCCGCCAGTTCCGCAATGCGGCGAAGCTGTTCTTCTCCCCATTTCCCTCGCTGGGCATTGTTTTTGAGGGTGCTGTTGAGAAGGTCTGTGGCATTTTTGAGTTCGGTATTTTGCTTTTGGAGGCTGTCAACCTTTTCGTTAAGACCGCTGTATGCAGAAGCGCGCTTTGCTTCGAGTTCCTCCACCTTGTTCCGAAGTTCCTTGAGCTCGTTGCTCACTGGGGTAACGATTCCGCCGACCTTATCCCCCGCCGTTTCGAGGAAAACCCTGTTGTTGTTTTCGGTTATATTCTTTGAAAGGCTTGCGAAAGAATCTTTCAGGCTGGAATCCGCTTTTCCTATCCATTCCTTGAGGTTGTTATTGCTTTCCTCGACCGCGGCAGCTTTTGCCGAAGCTTCCGTCAGCTTCGCGGAGAGGGACGCAACCGTATCGGAAAGAGCGGCGTTTTGTTTTTCGGTTTCCTCAAGGCGAATACTCTCGCTTTTGAGGATGGCTTCATTAAAGGCAAGCTTTCTTTCTTTTTCGGAAAGCTCCGCCGCGAGGGTTTCGTTCTTTCTGCGGGTTTCCTCTGCCTGTGTGAAAAGCCTTTCCTTTTCCGATTTATTCAGGTTATTCTCGTTTTTAAGAGATGAGATTTTTCCGTTCTGAATAAAAAACGCAGCGGCAAATCCGGCGAGAAGCGCCGCCGCCAGCGCGATTATAAATACTGCCAAAGAAATTTCGAGCATGGTGTACCTCCGAATTATTTATACATATATTTTATAATATCAGGGCGGCAATGTCAAACCAAAGAAGCGACATAATCGCACCTTCAGGGGCATATATTTTGGGGTAATATATACGCCTTTTTCGGCAAAGGGAGGTAATTTTTATGCAGAAAGGACTTTCGGCCCGCGAGGCGGCGGAGCTCCTTAAAAAATACGGGGAAAACGTCCTTGCCGCCGAAAAGCACGAAAGCGCCGCGAAAATTTTTGTTTCTCAGTTCCGGGATTTTCTTACGCTGATACTGCTTGGGGCTTCGGCTGTTTCACTTTTTATCGGGGAAATAATCGATGCAGTAACCATCATGGCAATCGTTTTTATCAATGCCATCATTGGATTTTCCCAGGAATACAAAACCGAACGCACCCTCGAAAACCTGCGGGCCATCGCCGCGCCGAAGGCAACCGTTTACCGTGACGGGAAGAAAACCGAGGTCGCGGCTTCGGCGCTTGTTCCCGGGGACGTCGTTGTGCTGCGTTCCGGCTGCCGGGTTCCGGCGGACGGAACCGTGATAAGCTCCTTGAGCCTCTGCGCGGACGAAGCACTTCTCACCGGGGAATCCCTTCCGGTTGAAAAGAAAATTTACCGGGGCGGCGATACTTCCATCCTCCGCGACGACTGCGTTTATATGGGAACAAACATCACCTCCGGTCACGGTGAATTCATCGTTACCGCAACGGGAATGGAAACCCAGATGGGAAAAATAGCGGGACTGCTCGAAGGGAGCAAACAGGAGCAAACGCCCCTCCAGCAAAAGCTGGCGGTGCTCAGCAGGTATATCGCCGTCGGCTGTATCGTTATCTGCGCCATAGTCACTGCCACCGGAATTCTTCGGGGCGAACCAATTTTTGATATGTTCCTCACCGGGCTTTCCCTTTCCGTTGCGGCTATTCCGGAAGGACTTACGGCGGTTATAACCATTTCGCTGGGGCTTGCGGTTTCGCGCATGCTCAAAAAGAACGCACTTATAAGGCGGCTCCATTCCGTTGAGACCCTCGGCTGTGCGAACGTTATCTGTTCGGACAAAACCGGCACCCTTACGGAAAACCGCATGACCGTTACAGAGATCTTTCTGCCGGACGGAAGCATTTTATCCCCCGGAGATTTTGACGAAAACCAAGAAAAAATGCGGCTTCCCCTTTTGGCAGCGGCACTTTGCAACAACGCGGAGATAAACGGTGCTCAAAAGGTTTTTGGCGAACCGACGGAAGCCGCCCTTATGAAAACGGTGCTCGATTGCGGCGGATTCGGCGCCATCGGCGCCAAAGATTTCGCCCGGACGGGCGAAATCCCCTTTGATTCTTCCCGGAAGCTGATGTCCGTTTCGGTAAAATCAAAGGATGGAAGGCAGTTCGTATTTGCGAAAGGCGCACCTGACGTGCTCATTCCGCTTTGCAGCAAAAAACTTGCGAACGGCGAGCACAGCCCACTTTCCTCCGGCGACCTTTTTACAATAAAAAGCCGCCTTTCGGATATGGCGGCAGGAGCTTTGAGGGTGCTTGCGCTGGGATATAAGGAACATTCCGGCGAAAAAATAACCGAGGATAACTTCGTTTTCCTCGGACTTTTCGGAATGATAGATCCGCCGCGAAAGGGTGCGGCAGAATCGGTGCTCAAATGCAAAAAAGCCGGTATTCGCCCGGTTATGATTACCGGTGACCACCCGGAAACCGCTTTTGCCATAGCAAAAAAACTGAAGATCGCCGCCGCAAAGGAGGAAGTCATCACCGGGAAAGAGCTCGACCGCCTTTCTGAAAAAGAATTTTCCGCAATGGTTGAGCACCGGAATGTTTTTGCAAGGGTCACCCCTGCTCATAAGCTAAAAATCGTGCGTGCACTCCGAAAAAACGGCCATATTGTCGCCATGACCGGGGACGGAGTCAACGATGCGCCCGCCGTCAAGGAGGCTGATATCGGCGTTTCCATGGGCAAAAACGGCACGGACGTCACCCGCGAAGCTTCCGGGATCGTTTTGCTCGACGATGATTTTTCGACTCTTGTGGCAGCGGTCGAAGAGGGCCGCATTATTTACGGCAACATAAGAAAATTTATCCGCTATTTGCTTTCCTGCAACATCGGCGAGGTCGTGACCATGTTTTTCGGTATGCTTATGGGAATGCCGGTGGTGCTTTTGCCGATACAGATTCTCATGGTAAACCTTGTTACGGACGGGATCCCCGCCATTGCCCTCGGTTTTGACCCGCCGCAGGACGACGTTATGGCAAAAGCGCCGAGGAAGCGCAGCGAATCCGTTTTTTCAAACGGGCTTGCTTTTGCGATTATTACAAGGGGACTTCTCATTGGGCTTTCGGTGCTCGGCGCTTTCACAACGGTGCTCAGGCTTTACGGAGATATTGATTTTGCCCGCACAGCGGCATTCCTTGCCCTCGTTTTCACCCAGCTCGTGCACGTTTTTGAATGCAAAAGCGAGAGCCGGAGCCTTTTCACCATCAATATTTTCAATAACATGAAGCTGGTCTGGGCGGTGGTTTCCTCCGCCGCAATCGTTTTGAGCACCGTTTATATACCGGCTCTCAATCCAATCTTCAAAACTGTTCCGCTGGATGCGGTTTCCATGCTCACGGTTATCGGTTTCACCCTTGCGGCACCGGTTATTTCCGGAATTTTCGGTTTTTTCCGCAAAAAAGAATAAAACAAATGCGGCGGGCAAAAAGCCCGCCGCATCTTTATGTATTTTTATTATTTTACGAGCACGAAGCAATAGAAAACTATTCCGCCGTTTTTGCCGATGAAGTCAAGACCTATCATTTCGGAAAGCTTCGCAACTTCGATGCAATAGGCGCTTACGGAATGAATAGCGGTATCGGGATGACGGCAGGGTTCGCCGGTTTTTATCCCGCATTCTTCGCAAAGATGGCAGCCGCCGGCGGCAAGGACACGGGAATTTTTGCTGTTGTAACCGATTTTCTGCATAGACTTCCAAAGGAGCTGGCTTCTGCGCTCATGGGCAATTTGCTGGCCGATGTAGCCTTCCCTGCAGGTAAGATCCGCGCAGGCATATTCCTTCGTAAAAACGAGAACGTCTTTGAAATTATGGAGCTGGGCGATAAGCGCCGAAGCATTTCCCACCGCGGGCGGGCACATATAGCTGGAATGATACATTCCGCAGAGGTTCTGTTCGCAAAAGCGGCGAAGGGAAGCATCGCAGGGAACAAGCCTTGCGGGGATTTCGGCGCAATTTTCAAAACCTATGGTTTCGGCAAGCTTTTTTATATCCTCATACATGGGAAAATATCCCCTTTCGATAATAATCTAAAATAAGTATAATGCCGAAAAAGGGCTTTGTCAAGCGGAATATTCCGCCTCAGGCAAAAATCAGCCTTTTTTGCGCTTTTCTTTTTTCTCAAAGTCAAAGATAAGCGCCACCGCCATTCCCGCAAGAATCAGACCAACGGCAACATAATAGAAAAAGAAGAGATCCGTCAGAAGCATTGAAAGAAACAGGCAAAAAACAACGCCCGCAGGAATGAATTTTGTCCATTTGTTTTTCGCGCTTTTGCAGACAGCCATTTGCACCAGAAAGCCCGTTCCGCCGAATATTACCGCCGCCATCACAAAAATAAGAATTATCGCAAGTTTGTTATGCATAGAGATCCTCCTTTACAAAAAACTTTCATCTTTTTTGAAAATAAGGAATTTGCGCTTTCTTTTAGGGCCACTTAAAATTGCTTTCACTATAATAGTGCTATTTTATGAGGTTTTTACTGCATTCAACGTTTTTTTAGCAGATAAATCAGCCAACCGACCATCGAACCGGCGGCCAATGCCCCGCCCAATATCCAAAGGAGAACTATCAAAGCAAAAATTCCCTGCCCCGCAATGCCGTAAACGGCATCCGCAAGGAAATTTTCGCCGCGGATCAATGCCGCAAGCAAAAGCGCAAGGGCACCACCGAAAATCGGCAGAAGTTTTGTTATGTTTTTCTTTGCTTTTTTGCAAAGCATAAATTGCATTGCGGCAACGGCTGCCGCAGCAGGAAGACCCATTATTAAATAAAACATATTACATAACCTCCATTACGGGCGGATAATATCCTCCCCTGCCGTAAAAATGGCGGACCGATGCAAAAAGGACGGTCTTCAAATCACCATTTGTTGTGCACTCTTTCCGCAAAGACAAGCTTATCCTTGATTTCTATAACCGTTCCGTCGTCGAGGACGGCTTTACCGCTCATTTTTCCGAAAACCTGGTGCGGAAGCATGGCTATAACCTTGAAATCTGCCGGAGGGTTCCGGTCGATTACCGGAACAAAGCTCATTTCAAAACGCCCGTCGCTGCTTGTAAAAGTCCATGGCTCCATATAAAGATATTCGCCCTTTTCGTTTTGCGGGATATTGAAAACCACTTCTTCCAGCTTATGGCTTTTTCCGTTATAAAAAAGCATATTTTCAGAAGCCGCAGAGGTATCCCCGAAGCCGTAACCGATATTGAAGCCGAAACGGTCGCCGTTTTCGAGGAACATCTGTCCGCTGCCCCAAAGCCACGTGTTATCATAGGTCCATACTCCGCGACCCCAGTCGAGGGTCGCCATGGAGCCGTTTCCTTCGCTGAACTCATAGCGTTTTCCGTCAAATTCGCAAAAACCTTCCGCAACCATGCAGTTTATCTTCTGGTTATAGTAAAAATGCCTGTCTTTATCAAATGGCGTTGCGATAACCATGCTCTCTTCCGGTATGCGGGTGAGCTTTACGTCAAAAACAAGGGTTTTTCCGGTTTTACAGTAATCCTTATATTCGCCTTTAAGAATACGGATTACGCCGTCGTTTTTGAATTCCATCTCAAGGTTGCCCTGTTTTACGGCAACGTCACCGAATTCGCTCGTTTTCGGCATACCGATTTTTCCCAAAGGGAAAGCGCCGAGCTCCGAACCGTTGTACTGGAAGGGTTTTTCCCCGAAACCAAGAAGTGAAACGGAATGGCTCGCCACAAAGCCAGCATCCGCAATGGTGAGGCAGAGGGCGTAATCCTGATTGCCGATATAATAATAGTCCCATTCTTTGATGCGCCACTTCGGTGCTTTTATGTCCTCGCGGTTATATTCCCAAAGGAGCTTTTTCGCAAAGCCCGGTTCGGCGATATTTCCGTTTTTATCGAGAAGTTTTTGCCTTTTTGTTATTTCGTGCTGCATATAAAGGGCTCCTTTCGTTTTCGACTTTCTTTAATGACATTATAACTGTAAAATATGAAAAAATAAAGTCTTTTGCGGCGATTTTACGGTAAAATGGAACCGGATACTCTATCGGAAATATCATTTTGCCTGTCCGCCTTTCGGGACTGAAAAAACCCTCCCTTTGATACGGGAGGGTTTTATTATTCATTATCTCTGTAAGCTTTTTTCCAGATCAGCCAGTCTTTATCGAGGACGGTGCATTTCGGCTTTGTGAGAATGGTTTCGCAGGGAAAATCTTCACATTCCCCGCAAAAGCGCAGCCCTTTTTTCAGCGAACAGTCCCTCGAAAAACAGTCGCCAAACTCGTGCTCATCTAGGCAGCCACGGCAGCCTCCCTTTAAATAAGTGGGACAGGCACCGCAGTAAAATCCGCATTTTCCGATGAGTTTTTCTTCCATTTTATATACCCCCTGTAGCTTTTTTCTTTCAATATACAGAAAGTAATGTGTTTTAAACCAAACCGAGCATTTCGAGATACTTTGCAAGTCCGCCGAAAGCAATGGCCGCGCAGGAAACAACGATTATGAAATAGAGCCAGAACTCGACGCCCTCGGATTCCAGGTCGTAAATATATCCCCTGAAGGCAATCCTTGGGGAATACCCCAGGTTTTCAATGAAATTGCAAAAACGGGTTTTGACGGAATCCCAAGCTTCGCTGAACGCACCGGCAACAAAACATGAAGCGTGATAAACGCTTCCGAGCCCGAAGCCCAGCACCCTCGCGCTGATTTCGTTCAGCTCCTTCCTTGCGGGGAAAAAGGCGCCGAAAACCGCGAGGAACATAAGATATAGAGCCACCGGAACTATTATAAGCAGAAAACATTCAAGCCAAAAGCCCCTGTAATGCTTTTTGTTTGTTCCCCGATAATCCATCGCGCCGCCCCTTTACCAAAATGAATATGGAAATATTTTAGCATGAAAATAATGCTTTGTCCATAAGTTTCTGTTGGTACCTTTGCGGATCATTTTATGGCCGGTGTTTTTGACTTTCCGGAACCGGTCGAATCCACGCTGAAAGCCGCCCTTTCCGGCGGGAAAATAAAATCCAAAGGCTTTTGGTTTTGCCTGCGGGGTAAGATATTTATAATAAAGATAAAAGGAAGCCCGGTGAAAATGCACCGGGCTTCCTTTTTTGTTGCGGCACCGACCTATTTTCCCGGGAGGCTGCCCTCCAAGTATTTTCGGCACGAATGGGCTTAACTACTGTGTTCGGGATGGGAACAGGTGGATCCCCACCGTAATAAGCACCGCATATTAAATTGATTATCAGACCAACGACCCGCCCGGTCAGAAACATAGCCGCATTGTTCGCTGTTAAAGCTTCGCACTGCTTCTTGTTTCTTCCTGCCGAAAGCTCGCTGTATCTGCCACCGGCAGTGCTTCACTTTCGGCCAGTTAGCATCCGCGATGCGTCTTGACAACTCACAGATTCATCGGTCTGAACCAATCAAAAGAAACAAAATCGGACAGAACAGAATGTTCTGCCCGATTTTTGGCTCCCCCTGTCGGGCTCGAACCAACGACCCTGCGGTTAACAGCCGCATGCT
>CAZOOL010000080.1:0-8298 GCA_964581405.1 uncultured Oscillospiraceae bacterium
GTTGGCGATGGTCCCCCTCCCTTTAACAAGGGAGGTAAGCGCTCCGCGTTTCTTGATTATCCCTCTTTCGTCTTTTTTGACCTGCGGTCAAAAAATCCACCTTCCCCTTTGGGAAGGCTTTAAAGCGCTCCGCGAAAACGGGTGGATGATATCCGCCCCTACGGTTCAGCCTTGTTTTTATATTTCCTCTTTCAGTTTCATCACCATTACCGTTATATCATCGGAATGACCATCTGTACGGCGTTTATGTGCGGTTTCAGCAATGCCGGCGGCAATTTCCTGCGCCGGTTTATCCGCAAGGCTCCTCAGTTCCGAAGGCACCCAGTCGCTTCCGGTTGCGGTGACACCATCCGTCACAAGGGCAACGATATCCCCCGCGCCAAGGTGCATACAGCTCTGTTCATATTCCGCGCCGCCGAGTATTCCGGCAGGCAACGAAATGCTTTCCACCTTCGAAGTTCTTCCGCCTTTGAGCACGAACGAAGCTTCCGCCCCTGCCTTATAAAAATTCGCCGAGCCGGTATATAGATTTACCGAAAAGGCATCAACCGTCGCAAGGGATTCGTCCTCGGATTTGAGCAAAAGCGCAGAATTGACAAGCTTTATGGCCGGTCCGAATCGAAAGCCCGCCCGAACCATTCGGGCAACAAGCCCTGCGGTCATCATAGAATCGAGGGCGGCTCGCTCGCCGCTGCCCATGCCGTCGCTTAAAATCATATGGGCACAGCCGTACTGATCCACAAAATGCTCCGCGCAGTCGCCGCAGAATTTTTCCCCGGCGGCATTTATGGAAGCAAGCCCGAATTCCGCGGAAACAAGGGGTTTTTCGCAAAAAATGAGCCGACGCGCGTTTTCCGTATCACGCTTCACCGGCTTTGCCATATCGCAGCAGCAAACGTCCGAAAGCTCCTCCGTGATGGCGGTGAGATCTGCCTTTTTAAGGCGCTCCTTTGCGCCGGAAACCTCAACGTTCACACAACCGTCGGCGGTATAATAGCAGGTGCAGGCGAAAAGCGGAAGATTTCTTCCCTCAAAAACGTTCCGCACCGCGAGGGAAAGCTTTTTGTCAACGCTTTTCACCGCGGCAGCTTCCGCGGCGACATCCTTCAGCAAAAGCGCAAGCCCGTCAAACTGGTCGGTAACGACCTCCCGCACGTTTTTAAGCCGCCGCTCCTCGGAATTTTTTCGGGCAGCTTCCGCGTATTTTGTCTTTACGTCAGCAAAAAGCTTTTCCGTTCTGGGGCATCTCGATGAAAATTCCTCACCGGGAACAGCCGCGCGCCTTTCCTTTGCGGCGGAGCCCATCTCATAAAAAGCCTTCGTTGTTTCGGAATATTTCTCCTGCCAGCATTCTCCGCTTTTTGAGCACCGGCGGCAGTTCTGTTCCGCCGCAAAATTGAGCACCGTGCTCAAGCCTTCGTGATTTTCCCTTTCGATGGAGCCCGCAACTTTTCTGGTGGCGGCGGCGATATCCAAAAGACCGTCCGCCGCGCGCCCCATTTTCGATAAAACGAGTTCCTTTACCGTTGCGGAATCCGCAAGGCTTTCATCATGGAAAGCCACCGCCGAAACGAACTGCCCGGCCCTTTCCGGAATGAGCACAAAAACCGCAGCTGCTATTACCGATTCATACACCGGCGCATAATCCGGATAAAAATCCGCAGCAAGGAGTGTTATTATAAGCCGCACGGCGGCGAAGGATACGGCACATCCGATTTTCCCGAATGCGGCAAAAATGCCGGAAACAAGCCCTCCGACGGCGTATCCCGCAATTGCGCTTTCCGCCGTGCTCATCGTTACGGCAATTATCGTCCCGGTGGCGACTCCGGCAACGGCTCCGCCGCTTTCCTTTCCGTAACGGGCCGCCAGAAGGACTATCACGGAGGCCGCAATGCCTCCGATGCTGATTTTTGCGAAGGTTATACCAGTCAGCGAAGCGGCGGCAATGGCCGCCGTCATGATGACGCAGGCCCTGTCCCCGCCTGAAAGCGCCATGATGGGTCTTCCGTGCTCAAAAGCGACTGCGGTGCGCCGAAAAAAGTACGCCGCACCTGCCGCCAGTACCGTTTCCGCCAGCGCCATCATGCTTCCGTAGCCGGAAATCACCGTGACCGCCGCATATCCGAAGGAGGAAAAAGCCGTGGCTCCGGCGGCCGTGAGCACCGAAACCCCGTCCCCGCCCGCAAAGCGTTCAAATACGAGCTTTGCTCCGAAAACCATGAGCACCGAAGCTGTGTAGCGCAGCGTTCCGGTCGGGTCGCCGGAAAGAACGTAGCCCATTACAGCCCCGAAAGCCGCCGCAACGGCATTATTTCTCTTTGCCGCGGCTGCCGCCGCGGCGCCGAAAGGCGCGATTCCGCCGAAAATCGCCGCCCTTGCCGCGGCGAATGAAAGCACCGCCCAAACTGCCATGCTCAAAAGGTCCGGCGCGGCGTTTTTTACCCCCTTCGGCATTTTTACCCCTATGGATTTTATTTTAACTTCCGTCATTTTTTAAAAACGCTCCTTTGCGATGTTTTATAAACAGACTATAGCGCAAACAAGCGGAAAAATATGTCAAAAAAGCAGGGGGATAAAATTCCCCTGCACGAAAAACGCCCTTCGCCAAAACGGCGAAGGGCGATGTTTTAATATAATGATAATTCCACAAATCTATGTTTTTTCAGTCTTTCGGCTTTGAATATTTCCAGACCGCGACCGCAAGGATTCCGCAAACCGCAGCCGCACCGATAAAGAATGCCCTTGCAATATTGCTTAAATCAAGGAAGCCGCCGCCATTTACCGTAACCGCGCAAACGATTGCCGGAACGGTCATAAGCGCCAAAATAACGCTGGTAACTTTTAAAACAATTTCCTTTTTCATACAGTCACTCTCCTTTATCAATTTCAGATTTGCCTGTCAGATATATTTAAGCATATTCTGCCGCAAATTTCAACAACCGGCGGTTTTTCCGGATCAAAACGGGGCGGACGGTTTTCCACTTGTAAATCGCTTTATAATATGTTATACTAAAATGTAATTTTATATTTTAATATGGGTTATTACACAATTTTCATCCCTTTCAGGAGGTTATGATATGGAAAATATTGAACAGAACGCAGTAAATCCCGTCCCGGAGCGCAAAAAACGCATCTTCAGCGGAATCCAGCCCACCGGCGTTTTCACCCTTGGAAACTACCTCGGTGCAATCAAAAACTGGGAAAAACTCCAGGACGAATATGACTGCATCTATTCCATCGTAAATATGCACGCAATCACCGTTCGACAGGATCCTGCCGAACTTCGCAAACGCACCCTCGAGTCCTATGCCCTTGCCCTCGCCTGCGGAATCGACCCTGAAAAGAGCATCCTTTTTATCCAGAGCCACGTTCCCGCCCATGCGGAAGCAAACTGGATACTCAGCTGTTCCACCCAGTTCGGCGAGCTTTCCCGCATGACCCAGTTCAAGGATAAATCCGCAAAGCACGCCGATAACATCAACGCCGGCCTTTTCACCTATCCCGTTCTTATGGCGGGCGATATTCTTCTTTATCAGGCGGACGTTGTTCCGGTCGGCGTTGACCAGAAACAGCATCTTGAGCTTGCCCGTGACATTGCGGAACGTTTCAACAATCTTTACGGAAAGACCTTCACCGTTCCGGAACCCTATATTGCCTCTTCCCAGGGCGGCGGCAAGATCATGAGCCTTTCCGACCCGACCAAGAAGATGAGCAAATCCGACGAAAACCCCAGGGGCTGTGTTTATATTCTTGACGAACCCAACGTCATCATCAAGAAATTCAAATCCGCCGTCACCGACTCCGACATGGAAGTTGCCTACCGCGAAGGCAAGGACGGCATCAACAACCTTATGACCATCTACGGCGCCGTCACAGGTTTTTCCATGGATTCCATCGAGCGCGACTTCGAGGGACTCGGCTACGGCGATTTCAAAAAAGCCGTCGGCGAAGCTGTTGCGGAACACCTTGCTCCCGTCCGCGAGGATTATCAGCGCTATATGTCCGATAAGGCATACCTTGAGGAATGTTACCGCAAGGGAGCAGAACAGGCGGAGCACATTGCCCGGCGCACCATTGATAAAATGTACAAAAAAGTCGGCTTTATTGCCAGATAAGGTGAATTTATGCGAATTTTATGCCTCGGCGACGTTGTGGGCACCATCGGTGTCGAAGCCCTTCGCCGCCATATGCCCGCTCTTAAAAAGAGATATTCCCCGGATATCATAATAGTTAACGGCGAAAACGCCGGAGATAACAGCGGCATCACCGCAAGAAACTGCGATGCGCTTTTTTCCCTCGGCGCCGACGTCATCACCGGCGGCAACCATTCCCTTCAGAACCGGGATATGACCGATATTTACGAGCGTGGCTACGGCGCTTTGCGCCCGGCGAACCTTCACCCAAACGCTCCCGGTTCCGGCGTCTATGTCTATGAACGCGGAAAATACCGCTGCGCGGTCATAAACCTTATCGGAAACGTTTTTCTCGATATGGCATACGAAAGCCCGTTTACTGCCGCGGAAAGAATTATAAAGGAACTCGGAATAAAGCATATCGTGATAGATATCCACGGCGAAGCCACCAGCGAAAAAATTGCCCTCGGACGCTATGTTGAAGGCAAAGCAAGCCTCGTTTTCGGCACCCACACCCATGTTCCCACCGCAGATGAATGTATTCTTCCCGGCGGGACCGCCTATATCACAGATATCGGAATGTGTGGTCCCATTGATTCCGTTCTTGGCGTCGTTACGAAATGCTCCACGGATTTCATGATAACCCATCTCCGGGGAAAAGGCATGGAAATCGCAAAAGGTCCCTGCAAGGTGCAGGGTATCTTCACCGAAACAGATGATTCCACAGGAAAGGCGCTCTCCATCGAGCGATTTGAAATAGACGACCCCGCAAAATGAGATTTATAAAAATAATTTCCCTTTTTCTTGCCGCATTGATGCTTTTTTGCGGCTGCGACACCCCGACGGTGACTCCGCCGGTTACGGAAGTCGAAATTCCTTCCGAAACGGAAGAACCCATTGAAATCACCGAAGAGGAACCCTTCGCCATCCGGATACCTTTTGATTATGAGGAAGGGGTTTCTCCCTATACGACCCTTTCAAAGCCCAACCGCTACGTTTGCGAACTCATATACCGCGGCATGGTGAACCTTAAAGCGGATTACAGCTATGAGCTTGACCTTGTTTCCGAAATATATACCGAGGACAACGTCACATGGTATATCTATCTTGACGAGGGAATGACCTTCCCGGACGGAACGGAATTCACCGCGTACGACCTTCGCTATTCCCTCCAGCAGGCCATGGAAAAAGGCAGCTATTACGCCACGAGCCTTGAGGTGGTCAGCTCATCAAAGGTCATAAACGCCACCTGTCTTCGCATAGTTCTCCGCTATGCCGACAGGTATTTCCCCAACCTTCTGACCTTTCCGGTCATATCCTTTGAAACCATCAATAACCCGCTCTATTTCCCGGACAGATACTATTTCAGCGATGACGGAACCCGCCTAATCTGCGATATTTATTCCGCCGCCCAGGAAATCGAGCTTGTTTCTGCAACGGATATGGATCTTCTCACCTATGAAATGCGCATGGGGCTTTATGACTGCATATACGTCACCGACCCGAAGGATATGGGCTCTGCCGCAAACGGCGGCACCATGGGAATGCAGTCCAACAGAATGATTTATCTCGGAATCAACAGCAGTTCAAACTTCACCTATTATTCCGATTTCCGCCGCGCGATTTCCGCCGCCATTGATTACAACAGCATTGCCGCCGATACTTACGGATATTTTGCCTCCGCGCCGAAGAAAATCTATAATCCGGATTTTTACGAGATGCAGTACGTTTCCAAAAACAGCCTTGACCTTATGTCCGCGAACATTATCCTTGACGATATGGGATACGAGAACCGCGACGAAGAAGGTTTTCGCACCACAAAACGCGGAAAACGCATCTCGTTGAAGCTCATAGTATGCAGCGACAGCTCCGTTAAAGTTTCCCTCGCCAATTCCGTTGCAGAAATGCTCGGCGAAGCGGGAATCGAAGTCAGCGTTTCGGTTCTTTCATACAGTTCTTTCATGACGGCCCTCCAGAATTACGATTACGATTTGTATATTGCAGAAATGCGCCTTGGGGCGGATATGGATCTTACCAGAATACTCACCCCATACGCCTATCAGCTTTCGGACCTCGAATACATAAACTACGGCGTTCCGGAAAGCGAGAGCCTTTATTTCAGCTGGCTCGGCTTTATGAGCGGCAGCCTTACCCCTTCGGAATTCGCCGCCGCTTTTGCGGAAGTTACGCCGTTCGTGCCCCTTTGCTATACGAAAGGCTGCGCGATTTATAACCGCGACCTTCCCTTCACCCTTTACGGAACGGATTTTGATATGTTTTACAACATTCTTGAGTGGAAAATCGAATAATTTTTATATTTTCCGTATTTTTTTGCAAATTTCCCTTTTACATATGGTAGATTATGTGCTATAATATATTTTGGTATGCGCTGCAAACAGCCCATCCTTTAACTATGTGAATTATTTTGTGGTAAAAATAAATCAGGTAAGTAGTATAAAACCCATAAGGACTTAATTAAGAGGAGTTGAGACTTTTGATAAACGGAAAGCAGCTTCGTGATGCTTTTATTTCCGGAGCCAACAACCTCAGCAACAGAAAAGCTGAAGTTGACGCACTTAACGTATTCCCCGTTCCCGACGGCGACACCGGCACAAATATGTCCATGACCATCGGCAACGGCGCAAAAGAACTTGAAAAACTCGGTGATGACGTTACCGTCGAACAGGTTGCAAAGGTTGCCGCAAACGGTTTTCTCCGCGGCGCAAGGGGCAACTCCGGCGTAATCCTTTCCCTTCTTTTCCGCGGATTTTCCAAAGGAATGAAAGGCAAGGAAACCGCTTCCGGCGCTGACATCGCCGCCGCTTTTGCCCTCGGCGTCGAAGCTGCATACAAAGCAGTCATGAAGCCCACCGAAGGCACCATTCTTACCGTTTCCCGCTGCGCGGCGGAAAAAGCGGCCGAAATCGTAAAATACGACGATTCCGTAATCGCGGTTTTCTACGGTATGTATCTTCAGAGCCGCAGAACCCTTGAACAGACCCCTGAAATGCTTCCCATTCTTAAAAAGAGCGGCGTCGTTGATGCCGGCGGACAGGGTCTCGTCTATATTTTCGAGGGTATCTGGAGCGTAATTTCCGAGGGCAGAATTATCATGCCCAAAACCGCAGAGGAGCTTTCCGCTTCCAAAGAGGCCGAATACGCCTACTGTGTTGAAGCCGTTGCAAAACGCGCCGAAAATTCTTCCTTCGAGCTTGAAAAGGCTCTTTCCGCACACGGTGAGGTCGTTGAATACACCGAAGGCACCGTCGGCGCGAAATTCCATATCCATACCAACGAACCCGGAAAGGTTCTTACCGAAGCTCTTTCCTACGGCGTTCTCACCGCGACCAAGGTTGAAAACATGGGCATCGCCCATACCTCCCTCGAAGCGGATTTTGAGGAACCCAAAGAAAAAAGCAAAGAGGAAAAATTCCCCTATGCGGAGGTCGATCCTTCCGTTGAATACGGTTTTGTTTCCGTTTGCGCCGGCAAAGGTCTTACCGACGTATTCGCCGATCTCGGCTGCGACAACATCGTTTCCGGCGGCCAGACCATGAACCCCTCCACCGAGGATATTCTTGCGGCTGTTCAGGCAACCCCCGCAAAGAACGTATTCGTTCTTCCCAACAATAAGAACATCATCATGGCTGCCCAGCAGGCTTCCGAAATTGCTGACAGAAACGTAATCGTTATCCCCAGCAGAACCGTTCCCCAGGGTATTTCCGCAATGCTTTCCTATGATTCCGAAGCATCCGTCGAGGAAAACACCGAAGTCATGAACGAAGCCCTTTCTGCCGTCGCAACCGGTCAGGTAACTTTCGCCGCGAGGGATTCCGACTTTGACGGTCACAAAATCAAAGAGGGCGAGCTCCTTGCGATGAAGGAAGGCAAAATGGTCTATACCGGCAAGGATATGGATACCATCTGCAGCCGCCTCGCAAAGGCTCTCGTAAATAAGGATACCTCCATGGTCACCATCTATTACGGCGAGGACGTTTCCAAAGAACAGGCCGAAGCAATCCGCGAGGTCATCGAAGGAAAACTTTCTTCCTCCATCGAGGTAAACACCATCTACGGCGGTCAGCCCGTTTATTATTACATCATCAGCGCGGAATAATTTTCCGCATAAAAAAATCCCGTTCCGGAAGGAACGGGATTTTTCATT
>CAZOOL010000081.1:0-4189 GCA_964581405.1 uncultured Oscillospiraceae bacterium
TCGTTATGGACGAGGACAACTGTATGGTTGACGTTGCAAAATTCTATATGGAATTTATCTGCGACGAATCCTGCGGAAAATGCTCTCCCTGCCGTATCGGCACCAAGAGAATGCTTGAAATCCTCACCAAGATCACCGAAGGCGAAGCAACCATGAAAGACCTTGAAGAGCTCGAGACCATCGGCAACGCCTGCCAGACCAACTCTCTCTGCTCCCTCGGTCAGAGTGCCGCAAACCCGGTTATTTCCACCCTTGCTTCTTTCTATGACGAATATCTGGCACACATTCAGGACAAACACTGCCCCGCACATGTCTGCAAAAACCTCACCGTATATTCCATCATCGCCGATAAATGCAAACGCTGCAGCCTTTGCGCAAAGAAATGCCCCGTTGGAGCAATTTCCGGCATAGTCGGCAAAACCAACTTTGTAATCGACCCGGAAGTTTGCGTAAGATGCGGACTCTGCATCTCTTCCTGCAAATTCGGCGCCATCACCAAAGAACAGTAAGGAGGGCATAGAAAATGAGCAAAATCAATATCAAAATCGAAGGCCATCCTTATCAGGTTGAAGAAGGCCTTACCGTTATCGACGCAGCAAGAGCCTGCGGATATGAAATTCCTTCCCTTTGCGACTTTAACCACGGCGAATGCAACCAGGGTTCCTGCCGCTGCTGCCTTGTTGAAGTAAAGGGTATGAGAACCCTTGTTGCTTCCTGCGTATATCCCGTTTATGAGGGTATGGAAATAAGCATTTCCTCCCCCAAGGCAACCGCCGCAAGAAGAACCTCCGTTGAGCTTCTTCTCTCCAACCATTCCATCCACTGCCAGCAGTGCGACAAGAACGGCAAGTGCGAACTTCTCCACGTTGCGAAGCTCACCGGTGCAAGACCCGATATGTTCGTCGGTTCCCAGACCCCTGTGACCCTTGACGAGCTTAACCCCTCCATCGTCCGTGATACCAGCAAATGCATTCTTTGCGGAAGATGCGTTGCAAGATGCAAAAATGCCCACGGAAACGGCGTTCTCGGTTATGAAAACCGCGGATTCAACGCCATTGTCGGCCCTGCCGGAAACAGAGGCTTTGACAAATCCCCCTGTATCCTTTGCGGACAGTGCGTTTCAGTTTGCCCCACCGGCGCCCTTATGCTTAAATCCGAAATCGACAGGGTTGACCATGCAATGGCTCTCGGCCGTCACGTTATCGTACAGACCGCTCCCGCAGTCCGCGCCGCCCTCGGCGAGGAATTCGGCATGAAAATCGGCACCCCCGTTACCGGAAAAATGGTTGCGGCTCTCCGCAGACTCGGATTTGAGAAAGTTTATGACACCGACTTCGGCGCAGACCTTACCATCATGGAAGAAGGCACCGAGCTCCTCGGCAGAATGCAGAACGGCGGAGTCCTTCCGATGATCACTTCCTGCTCTCCCGGTTGGGTCAACTACTGCGAAACCTATTACGGCGATCAGCTTGACCATCTTTCTTCCTGCAAATCTCCCCACCAGATGCAGGGCGCGATCATCAAGAGCTATTATGCGGAAAAACACGGCATTGACCCCAAAGATATCTTTGTTGTTTCCATAATGCCCTGCACCGCAAAGAAATTCGAGAAAGAACGTCCCGAAATGGTGAACGAAGCAGGCCTTAAAGACGTTGACGCGGTTCTTACCACCCGCGAACTCGCTGAAATGATCCGCCGCAGCGGTATCGTATTCAACAAACTTCCCGACGAGGACTTCGACACCGATATCATGGGCGAAGCTTCCGGCGCCGGCGTTATCTTCGGCGTGACCGGCGGCGTTATGGAAGCTGCTCTCCGCACAGTTTACCACGTTCTTACCGGCAAGGAGCACGGCGCAATCGCTTTCACTTCCGTCCGCGGATTTGACGGAATCAAGGAATCCCAGATCGAAATCAACGGAAAAATCCTTCGCTTTGCTGTTGCCCACGGCATGAAAAACGCAAAAGTCCTTATGGACCAGATCCGCGCAGGCGAAAGCCCCTATCATTTCATCGAAATCATGGGCTGCCCCGGCGGCTGCATCAACGGCGGCGGTCAGCCTTACGTTCGCCCCGTATTCCTCCCCAACGAGGATCACGATATTCTTGATACTTATATGCAGAAGCGTGCTTCCGCCCTTTATTCCGAGGACCAGAGAAACACCCTTCGCCAGAGCCATAAAAACACCCAGGTTCAGGAGCTTTACAAAGAGTTCCTCGGCGAGCCGAACTCCCACAAAGCTCACGAGCTTCTTCACACCACTTACAAAGGCCGCGAGCCTTTCAGAGATTGATTTTCCCAACTAATCCAAAGGCAAAAATCCCGTGCTCGTTTTGAGCACGGGATTTTTGTTCCTTCTGCAAAAGGATTTTGCGGGCGGGATTTGGATTCCGTATTTTGTCCCCCGGCGAAGGACAATTTCCTTGCTTTAAGAAAAAATTTTAAAAAAAGCAATAAAAAACGGCTGAAATGATACATTTTTGGCGTTTTGGTTATTGACCTTTTGATGTTTTTGAATATATAATATGGATATATATTCAAACGGCTTTCCTGCCAAGGAGGAAAAACATGGGAAACAAATCTCTCAGTAAAAAAATTCTTTCCGATGCCCTTGCAAGGCGTCTTCCCGCATATTACCGTCATATCTGCATCATGCTTGCCGAAGGAAAACAGACCATCACTTCCGGCGAGCTTGCCAAACGGGTCGGCAACACCAGCGCCCAGGTCCGTCAGGATTTCTTTACCTGCGGCGGAGTTGAAAACTATCACCCGGATACCCTTAAAAACTGGCTTTCCGGGCTGCTCGGCATTAAAGAAAAGCATCATATGGTAGTTGTGGGTGCGGGCAACCTTGGGCGAGCCATAATCAGTTTTAAGGATTTCAACAATGACGGATTCTTTATTGATGCTGTTTTTGACAACAACCTTATGTTCGACGGAATTCAGGTTTGCGGGATCCCGGTTCTCAATGTTGCGTCCCTTGATGAGTATCTTTCCGCAAACAAGACCGATATCGTCGTAATCGCGACCCCAGCCAACGTTGCGGAGAATATCCTTGACAAATCCATCAAAGGCGGAGTTAAGGGCGTTTGGAACTTTGCTCCGGTGGATCTTCGTTCCACCGACGCCATAGAGGTTCAGAACGTTCATCTCAGCGACAGTCTTCTTACCCTTTCGTTCCGTATCAACGAAAAGGAACATCTTAAAAACCAATTCTGATTTTTTGATAAAAAGCAAGCCGGCGGGATTTTTCCCGCCGGCTTTTTATAAACATATTGCAGGGACGGGCTTTGTCCAAACGGAAAAAAGGGGCGGATAATATCCGCCCCTACGTTGAAAAACGATAATTCTGTAAATAAGGCGGGGCAAGCCCCCGCCATTCGTTTGAATTTGATAATATCCTCAAGCCGGACAGGTTATGATTCCTCAAGCAGTTTTGCAATTTGGGATTCGCCGAAAACGGCGATTTTGTTTTCCGTCAGGAGGGAAGCGGTTTTTCCGCTGCCTTCAATAAGTCCGCCGTCAAATCTGCCGTTATGGATAATTCCGCTTCCGCAGGAAGGGCTTTTTTCCTTAAGCAGAGCCTTTTTGCAGCCAAACATCTTCCCGAGGCGGAGCACTTCCTTTGCGCCGCGAAGATATTCGGCGGTGACGTCCCGACCGTCCTTTGTAATTACTCTTTCACCGGAAATTTCCGCCGGGGTTCTCGGGGTCGGAAGTCCGCCCATGATCTCCGCGCAGACGGGTATCAGCTCGTATTTTTCCATCAGCTTTTCAATTCCGTCCAGAGGCTTGCTTTTGCCGTCATAGCGGCAGGCAACCCCAAGCAGACAGGCGCTTATCAGAAGTTTTTCCAAAGGACATTTCTCCTTTTCTTTGGCATATATTATATGAATATGATATAACAAAAAACGTTTTGGGTCAATCCGGCAAATTTTTATGTAATATATTGAATATTTTGCTGTTTTTTGATAAAATCAAAGCAGAAAGACAACTTTTCCGGAGGTGACTTTTCCATGAAAAAGAGAATTGCCCTTGTTCTTGCGGCTTTGCTCGTCTTCCTTTCCTCGACCGTTGCTTTTGCGGATTTCGGAGATTATGCGGGAGGTTCCGACTGGGGATATTCCGATTTCGGCGGCGGATTTGATTCCGGCTGGTCGGACTATGACTATGATTACGACGGCAGCTA
>CAZOOL010000081.1:4289-8264 GCA_964581405.1 uncultured Oscillospiraceae bacterium
CTCTTACGGCACAGGTTCGGGCGACATAGGTTTTTTTGAAATTATTGTAACCCTCATCGTTGTTGCTGTTATTGTTGCGGCGTTTTTCGGAAGAAATTCCATCGGAAAGCATACCTCCGCGCCGCAGAAACGCACCGTCAATATTCCCGTTCAGAACAGTGCGCCTCTTGTGAACGACCTTGCGGGACTCAAAGCCCGGGACCCCGGATTCAGCGAATCCAAATTCCTCGGCGACGCTGCCAACCTCTATGTCCGTATGCAGAATGCCTGGACAGCTAAGGACCTTAACCCAATACGCACAAGATTCACCGAGGAGCTTTACGCGAAATCCGAACGCCAGATCCAGAGCTACATAAACAATAACCAGACCAACCACGTCGAGCGGGTTTCCGTTCTCGGCACGAAGATAGTCGGCTGCACCAAGGACACAAAGAACGACATCATAACCGTTGAGCTTGTGGCGAGGATAGTTGATTACGTCACCGATGACCGCACCGGAAACGTAATTCGCGGCGACAAAAACCGCGAACTCTTTATGACTTACCGCTGGACTTTTATCCGCACCCTCGGAAAACTCACCTCTGAAGGTGAAACCGTCGATGACAAGCACTGCCCGAACTGCGGCGCGCCCATCGACCTTAACCGTTCCGCCGTCTGTGAATACTGCGGAAGCGTTTGCACCGGAAACGAATACGACTGGGTCGTTTCCGATATCCAGGGCATCAGCCAGCGTTCCTGATAATTTTTATATTCCGTTTCGGGTGTGCCCCAAAAAGCACGCCCGATTTTTTTGCGTTTTTATAAAAGCCCTTTTTCCTTTTTGGAAAAATTGCCGGATCAAAAAGCAGAGGCGCTTCTATCGGAAGCGCCTCTGCTGAAACAAATCTTATTAAAGAAGGCTGTCGCGGCGGCAGGGAGAGGTCACCCTCGGCTTTTCCTCGACATTGGCGGATTTGGAAAGCTCTTCAAGCATTTTTTCATCAAGCGGAATTGCCTTGTGGCAACGGGGGCAAAGATAGGTCGGACGGTTGTATCCGGCCGGAACGATTACGGGTTTTCCGCAATAGGGGCAAAATACTTCAAGACCTTCGTCTTCAACGGTGATGGGCATTTTCGGTTAACCACCTTTCACATTATTCTACAAAGCAAGTATATCACACCGAGCGGCGGTATGCAAGAAGCAAATCGACCATTTTTCCGTAGCTGCGGGTTCCGTCCTGCTGGTCGTTCAGCTTGAGGTATGTATCATTCACCGTTTCGGAAACTTCCGCGATCTTGGTATCATGGGCAGCTATATAGGCGTTCTGGGCACGCATATCCGCATCGACATAATAAGGATAGGTCAGCCGGAGCTCGTACCACAGCTCATAATCCGCGGAATAGAGCGCATTCATGGAATGGAGCAGCGCAAGGCAGGCGCCGCTGTATCTGAAATAGGCGGAATCGCTTTCGGAACAGGCGAGATAGGCGATGAAATTCGCTTCGGCTTCATTCATAAAGCCCCGAAGGTGGCTTTGTTCATGCATCATTGTAGCGCCTTTAAGGAAATCGGGACCCGCCGTGCAGACGTTCGCCTCAAAAGTATAGGGCGAATAGACGCCGGAAATCCGGAGATATGCCATAACTTCGGAGAAAAATACCGGCTTCGGCGTGCCGAATTTCCAAAAGCCCATATCCATGAAATCATAGCCCGAGGCAAAATCCTCGAAGCAGGTCTTTGCTTTTTCGGCAAGCTGATATTCCGTTCCGGGGAAAAGGGTTTGGCCGTCCTCGGCGTGCTCGAGCTGAGCACCGGCTTCCTTTGCCTCTGCGATGAGGTCCCTGCAAAGGTCATAAAGCTCTGAAACATGGGATTTTTCCACGGAAAGACCAATTTTTTCGGAGAAAGTTTCCCTGTAATAATTCACTCCGCTGAAAACCGCGAATAGAAAAAACACCGCGGACGCTATGGAAAATATCTTCATGAGCACGGCACCGGCATATTTGAGCACAGCTTTTTTACCTTCCTTTGCCTTGAGCACCAGCCCGAATATCCAGCGGATAAGAAGAAAGACCGCGGTGCAGATCGCCGCTTCCATAAGCGAAAAAGGGATCACTCCGGTGATGCTCCCGAAAATTCCGCCGAGGGGTTTATATACGGCTTCATGGTAAAAATCCGCGAAGCCGCTGATATATTTCCCCGCCGCCAGAAGCAAAAGCCCCAGCGGGGTAAGCATTATGAAATAAAAACAGGGTGATTTTAAAATATTCTTTATCATATCGGTGATGGATTTATATGATATATGCTTATTTCGTCACGTCGATGTCGTCCAGCTCGACAAGGAGCTTGGCATAGACCTTCATGGTATCGAAAAGGAGCTTCGCGGTGGTATGCTCGTCGGACTGATGGATGCTTCCGCGGAAAAGACCGAAGGGGTTTTCGTAATCCGGGTCTTCCGGACCGAGGGCGCAGGCATTGGGAAGATGTTTTGCATAGGTGCCGCCGCCCATGGTATAGGGTTTCCAGTGGTCACGATGGAAAACGCTGTGGATAACCTCCATACATTTTTTCACCAGCTGGGAATCAGCGGGAGCATATGCCGGATTGGTGTTTTCGACATCATGCACGGTGACCTTATGAGGTTCGACGGTTTCGATGATTTTTTCGAGGAGTTTTTCGCCGTTTTCGGTGACCGGATAGCGGATATCTATCGAAAGATTGAGGATTCCTCTGTCGATGGAAATAACACCGCCCACATGGGTGAGTTTTCCGCTGGGTTCGTCCTCCGCCGGAACGCCGAGAGCCGCACCGTTATAGTCGCTGTTCACAAGGGCGAGGAATTCCATGGCGGACTTTGCTTCGCCTTCAAAAACTTCCGCATCGAGAAGCGCATTGGCAAGAACGCCAATGGCGTTCACACCGTTTTCCGGAATGGAGGCATGGACGGAAGCGCCTGTTGCGGTCACTTTCACGAGGTCGCCTTCTGTTTCAACGGTGATCCTCTCGTTATCCGCAAGTTTTTCCGCAAGGCAGCCGCAAACTCCTTTGAGAGTGACGGAGCATTTATCCGCAACGACGTTGCGGACGGTTCCGCCGGTGAAATCAACGATTTTTTCGTCGTTGCAGGGAATGGCGAGATAAAAACGAAGTCCGCCCTTTTCGCCGTGGCAGAGAGGATAGTTTCCGTCGGGGGTAAAGGAAGCTTCCGGAAGCTTTTCGGTTTTTTCGATATAATATTCGATATCGTTCATACCGCATTCTTCCTGGCCGCCCATAAAAATTTCAATTTCGCGTTTCGGAAGAAGATCGAGTTCTTTGAGGCAGCGCACCGCGTAAATTGAAGCCCAAAGAGGGCCTTTGTCGTCGAGGATTCCGCGGCCGATGAGAAGATCGCCGTCAACGGTGAGCTGATAGGGAGGATAGTTCCAGTCGTTGCCGCAGGGAACGACGTCGAGATGCCCGAAAATGCCGATTTTTTCTTTTCCCTCGCCAACATTAGCCACAAGGCAGTAGTTATCGAGATTTTTTACAGGGAAGCCATAGCTTTCGGCAAGTTCCTTTGCGGCGGCGAGGACGCTTGCGCTTTCAGCGCCGAAGGGATATTCGCCTTTTGCGACGCCCGGATTTGCAACGGAGGGAACGGCGATTATCTTTGAAAGATCGGCGATGAATTCTTCCTTATGCGCCTCGATCCATTCCTCTATGCGTTTTTCGTTTTCAATACTGAGCATTTATCAAAACTCCTTTCGGATAGAAATTTCCTGTGAGTTAATTCTATCACATTAAAGCGAAAAAGTGAATAACGGTTTGTAAATAATTTTTTAATTGAGCAAAGCGAAAAAATGTAATAAAAAAGCGGGGGCTTATTCCCGCCGAAAAGCCTGCCGGGTTATAAAATTGCAAATAGTTTATATACTTACCCTATTTCTTTGCTCGTGCAAAGAAACGCGGAGCGCTTACCTCCCTTGTCAAAGGGAGGGGGACCATCGCCAACG
>CAZOOL010000082.1:0-8165 GCA_964581405.1 uncultured Oscillospiraceae bacterium
TCCATGCGGGATACCGCTTACCGCGCCATGCAGGTCAAGGAGGATTTCATCAATGAGCACGGGCGCGAACCCACCGTCGAAGAAATCGCCAAAATCATGGATATGCCGAAAAGCCAGGTGGTCGTGGCGCTGGAAGCCATAGTGGAACCCATATCCCTTTATGAACCGGTCTATTCCGATTCCGGCGATACGATTTTCATGATGGACCAGATAAGCGACAAAAATTCCGATGCCGGCTGGCTCGAGGAAATAGCGCTCAAGGAAGCGGTCAAAACTCTTTCCCAAAGGGAAAAACGCATACTCGCCATGCGTTTTTTTGACGGCCGCACCCAGATGGACGTGGCTTCGCAGATCGGTATAAGCCAAGCCCAGGTTTCCCGCCTCGAAAAAGGCGCCCTCCAAAAAATCAAAAAACAGCTCTGAAAGCGATATCCTTGTTTTTCTGTTATGAAAAACGCCCCGTATCCTATCGGACACGGGGCGTTTTCACTATAAAAATTTATCCGCGGCGTTTCTTTCCGAAAACTTTTGCGTTTTCAATATATTTGACAACGCTCTTTCCGAAAGTTATGACCGCTGCGCCGGTTTCGGGGTTTGCTTCATCTTCGGTTCTGTCTGTATCCGCAAGATAGATTCTCTCCTCAATTCCGCAGGTCGCGCAGACATGAGATTTAACTCCGTTTACGGTTACCCATTCGCTCCATTCGTGCTCGTGCACGGAACCGCCGGGAACGACAGTAATATCGCCGTTTTCGTCAACGTTGATTCCGGTGGGCTTCGGCATGAATTTCTGAACACGCTGGTCGGTTCCTTCACCGGTGGAAATAAGGATTCTCGCGGTCTGATCCTCATTCATGTAAGTATCTTCGAGCAGACAGATGAATTCGCCTTCTCCTCCGGGAACAACAACATCGTCAAATTCAAAGCTGTATTCCTTAGCCTCGTCCTCAACGCCGAAAATGCTGTTGACAAAGTCGATTTCGGGGCTGCCGGGCGCATTGCCGATATTCTTTACTGTTACCGCAACGCTGTCGTTAAGGGTTCCGGGAACTGCCGTCTGCCAAGTCTTTTCGATGGTGAAATATGCGCCGTATTTTGCGGTAAAGCTGCCTTTGCCGCTGTAACCCGCCTGATCTCCTTTTCCGCTGACGGTAAAGGTAAGGTCGGTATCCGCGCTGTGGTTTTCGGGAACGCCAATATTCATCTCAAAGGTCCTGCTCGTTCCGGGCCAGATGGTTTCGTCGAAAGCAACGGTCGTTGCTTCGTCAAATCCGGTAACGGTGATGTTTCCGCCTTTAAGCGCTTTGAAGCCGTCGTTGGAAACTTCGACATAAACTGTCATTTCCGTTCCGGGGGTCGGGTATTCATCGCCGTAAATATCGGTTACCGTGATATCCGGCTCATCGGAAGTTGTAACAGCCTTTACGTCCGCATTGGTGGATTCGGAGCGGAGCTTGTTATTGAGTTTGGTATATGCGATGAGGAAATCGCCTTTTTCCTCGTCCGTACAGATGCTGTCGAGAGTCCCGAGAACGCTGTCATCATCGGTAAGGGCAACAGGGGTTCCTTCCGCCCAAAGCTGATATACGTCCTCGAGCCCGCTTATATCCGTTTCGATTCCCGCAAGACGTAACGCTTCGGCGTTGCTGACCTTGCGGAGCATCACGCCGTAAATCTCATCTGTCGGAATTCCGTCCTGACGGAGAAGCTCATCGGAAATCCACGCAAGAAGAATGCTTCCGTCTTCGGACATGGAAACGGTAAATTCCTTTCCGAGGTCAAGCGTTCCGTGAGAGGCTATTCCGGTAGCGTTTCTTTCAGAAATCGCGTTGTCCGTAAATGTTCCGTCGTTATTCTTGATTACAAACGCGTTGTAATTTCTGATATCCTCGCTGTCGTTTTCTGTTGCGACAAAATCTTCGAGATAAACGATCTCACCGTTGTGGTTCCAGAAAAGATAGAGGTTTTCATCATTGCTTACGACCTGCGGATTTTCCGCATTATCGTAAGTTTCGGTAAGCGGTCTTATGGAAACCGTGCTTATTTCACCGGTTTCATCATCAATATCGTAAATTCGGAGATAGAGCTGGCGGTCATCGTTGCTGGAAATCCATGTTTCGGTGATCGGGTCATAGGTCGAAATGACGCCGTTTCTGTCGAGAACGATTACTTCGCCGAGTATTCCGTCATGGACGAAAGGCTCAACATCAATAATGCGGTACTGCTGGCCGTTTTCGTTTTCAACGCGAATCGGGCTGGATACCCAGTTCTGGCTGTCGTTTATGTTCGCAACCGCAACAGCAATGGTGCGGTCAATGCCTATGACATCCTCAACGGTGAGATTATCGCTGTCCGGAATTGCGTTTCTCTGGTAATAAACATAAACGTTTTCACCGCTCTGAACCGCATCGAGCATTCCGCAGGCAACGGTCGAATTTTCCGCGATGGTAAAGGCTTCACCCATAGGTTCGCCGGTCTCCTTATCAAAGAAACGTCCTCTGAGGTTCATCGCCGCCATAAGCTTCACGACCTGGGAAACGGTGATGTTGTTTTTGTCTATTCCAAGCTCGGAAATAAGGTTTTCAAAGTCCGCTTCGGACCAGGTTATAAGAAGCCTGTCATCAAGCTCATATACGTTTATATCATACTGGAGGGAACTTCCTTCATATCCGGTATTATCGTTGATATAGGATTCATTGGTCCAGGTTTTTCCGCCGTCATGGCTGATGGAAGAAACGGCGCTGAGATAGTTGAGGCTTTCCGCACCGTTATCTTTAAGATAAAGCGCCATTATCGAACCATCGTCAAGCTCAACGAGATGGACTCCGGTATTCTTGAAATCATTGCTGGAAATGACTCCGCTTCCACTTGTTCTCCTGATGAGCCCGGAGCTTCTGTCCATAACGGAGAAATTCAGGTTGTTAAAAGCCTCCTCAATATCGGGTATTTCTTCCGTTTCAGCAACGGATCCCGTTTCGGCTTCATAAAGAGTACTCAAAACATTTTGCCGGTTCTGAACGCTTACAAGATTTTCAACGATTGCCTCGCTGCCATATGCAGCTTCGGCGCCAAACAACTCAACGTTGCCGTTGAATATAATAAGATCAGCTCCTGCATGAATGCTGAATCCCGCCTTTCCGCCGACAGCCCATTCCGTGATAAACTCGAACATTATCGGAATGCTTACCGCCATATCAAGGTAAAAACTCAGGAAGCTGTTATAACCAACGCCTGCTTTTCCCGTTATGTTAAGCTTCGGAAAACCAAACAGGAATTCAACGGATTCAACCGGATCAATATCGCCTTCATAATCTGTTAAGATGCTTGTAAAATCCCATCCGGAATCAATCAAGTCATTTTCAAATTTAAATGCAAGCTGAACGGCTCCTTCGATCGCAACCGAGAAGCTTACAAACAACGGGATACCCTGAATGTTGAACGGAATGTTGATGAAATAATAAGCATCGAGTCCGAGTATCATTTCAAATCCCACGATGAAGGTTTCGTTCTCATTTCCGGGGTCATCGCCGGTATCAAGTATGAATTTGAACATAAATGCCGGAGCAAACTGAAGCTTCCCCATTCCTTTCAGTTTGGAAGCTGTGCTGCTGTTGTTTTCGTTCGTTTCACCTTCGGTAGTCGTTGTATTTACCGTACTGTCGGAACTTCCGGAAGGAGTTGTTCCGCTTTTGGAAATATCAAATGCATTTTTGTTTGCTTTTTTTGCCGATTCATATTTATCCGTGATGCTTCCCGTTCCGTAAATTCCGTCAAAGGAATATCCGCAGATAAGATAGGTAACTCCGGTATCCGGATCGGTTCTTGTTACAAAATATCCGCCGGTCTTACTGCTTATGCTGACGTCCGTGTTGCCAAGGAACGGAATATTTGCGGCACTGACATCAACAGAAGGCACGTTTCCGACACCGCCTACCTCCGGAACGCCATACATCACCGGGATGCTGTTATCCACAAGGGGATTGATGAAGGAATATCCGGTATCAACAAGGCCGGAATCAATGGTGAGTTTTTCCGTTCCGGTAAGCTTTCCGTTTGAATCATAGGTTTTCACCTGTTTTTCGGAAGTTATTCTTACATAGAGCCTCGTATAATTAAGAGCCTCGTCAACGGGAATCAGGAGATCCCAATATGTATGTTCTCCGTTCGTTCTGGATGCCGCCTCGAGGGTTTTGGTAAGCTTGATTGCCTCCGCAGCCTTGTTGCCATCGGCATCGGACGCATAGAAATAGAATTCGACCTTTACGGGGCTGCAATCAACATTCGGGCTGTGAACATCGAGGGTGATTTCTATATTCTGGCCGCTTTCGAGGATGACCATGTTGCTGTTGAAATTTCCGTTTATGCCGACGGAAATATCAAAAGGATAGCTGTTTCCGGTGGAGAACTGGGACAGTTCAATATTATAGCTGCTTTTTGAGCCAAGGGTGATCGTCGCGTATCCGATTCCGTTGTTATATGGAACCGTAACGGTGTATTTTCCGCCCTCGACGCCTTCAAATCCGGAAATGGTATATTTTCCGTTTTCATCTGTCTTTGCCGTATATACGCCTTTTGATGTAACGGTGTTTCCCGTACCGGCAACAACATTGCCGGTTACAGTCAAAGTCGTATTGCTGAGATAAATGGAAGTAGCGATGTTCGATTCAAGCGTGACGTAATTGTAATAAATATAGCCGGTGATATCAAAGCTCTGTATATTGAGTTCCTTCTCCGAAATGAAATCAACGGTAATATTGTTATGTTCCGCAATTCCGTCAAGCTGGTAATAGAAGGTATCGCCGTAATAAATTTCATATCCTGCGGTCCATCTGGTGATATATCCGTCGGCCGCATCCGCCATGAGCGTAACGTAATCGTTGACGGAATACGCATTCTTATCAACAAAAAGACCTTCATTTCCCACAAGCTTTCCGTTGATCGGGGTTCTCGTTCCGTCTTCCGTAACGGAAACGGATTTTTCGCCGTATCTTACGTAAAGACTCGTTGCGTTGGCGTTATAAGTCGGTTCAAAAACATACTTCGTACCTCTGCTGTCGAGTTTTACCTTGACTGTTCCGTCTTCGCCCCATGTGGTCACTCTTGAATAAGGGATATCCGAGGTATCGGTTCTCGCTTCGCTCAAAACGCCCGCAAGAACTCTGTCGGAATTGCTTGCTTCGCTGAATACCGCGTAATCTCCGCGATAGAGCTTTCCGTCCGTATTTTCAAGAACGAGCTCGCCTTCGCCCTGAACGATCTCATAATCAACGGGAATTTTTTCAAAAACCGGAACAACGGTGAAAATATAGTCCGAGGTGCCATCGTTTCCTGCATCGCCTTTCCAACAATAGTTGGACTCATATTTTTTAAGGAAGTCCCTGTCGAAAGTAAAGGAATTTCCGGAAATTGCGATGGTATCGCTCATGGCCTTTGTTTTCTCATTAAGGAGTTTATATCCCACAAGCTTTACCGGATAATTCCCGTCCTTTTCATAGGTGATGTTGACCCTCACGTCCTCCGTATTGCTTATGTAAACGGTGGCTCGGGTTGTGTATCCGTCAAAGGAAGGAACGTAACCGGTTGTTCCGTGAAGGTCATCGCCGTAGAATGTGACCGGGGTGCTGTAGCTGGGGTCTATATTAATGACGTAAGCTCTTTTATTGAGCTTGAATCCGTTCGGAACAAAAAGGTTCGTGCCGCCGCCTTTATCCTGCGGGTCGATGTTTCCGTAATAGACATATTTTATTTTAGTGGTGCTGTCCGGAAGGGTGTAAGTTATATCATAGGTTCCGTCCTTCGTAATGGTCATCGTTTCTCTGCCGACGCCGTCAATACCGATAACAAACTGTGCATTATAGTCAACGCCGGTATAGTGTCCCGTGCTTTCGATGGAAGCAATACCGGTGAAATCATAGGTCGCTATGGAATCTATGAAGTTATATCCGTTGTGATAGCGGCTACCTGTTCCGGAAGTGGATATCTCGTGTTGGTTCCCGCCGTTATAATTGAGCGTAACATAACCTTTACTGGTTCTGCCGCCTTTCTTGAAAAGGCTTTCTTCGCTGGTTCCCATGTAAATAATTTCCGTTTCGGTCTCATAGCTTCCGCTTTCCGCCCAATCCGGGAACCAGGTCGGATTAGTCGCCCGAATACTGTCCGGAATCGTTGCATAAACATCCGGAACGGCGTCAAGCTCCGGATCCGCGCCGGAAACAACCGTCGTTTCGGTGGAATCCGAATAAACTACCGTTACGGTTCTTTCATCAAGGAGCTCGCCATCGGTGCTGTAAAGATTATATGCGCCGGTAATGCCGATTTCCGAGGTCTGTTCCTCCTGCCAGGGAGCAAAGTTGATATATCCCAAAGGTTCGCCGTCGGAATAAAGCACCGCAAGGGTACTTTCGGCAAGGTTGCCTTCGCGCCTGAAAACAAGGGTCGCCGTTCCGGTTTCCGGATCTATCATTACGGTATCCTCATTGTCAAAGAAAACCTTTACGACCGGGTCTTCCTCGTCATCGGAAATTCCGAATACCTGCTGTGCGGTTTCGACCAGCTCGCCTTCCTCATCGAGAACGGCAAAAATGATAATTTCGTCATATTCGCTTTCATCATCGTCGATAACATCAATGGTGATGGAAACGGAGCTTTCGCCCTTTGCGAATGTCAGCGGGATCTGGGCCGCACGCACTCCGAGGTCATCGAACATGGCAAGCATATCCGC
Organism: uncultured Oscillospiraceae bacterium; assembly: GCA_964581405.1. Taxonomy (GTDB): domain Bacteria; phylum Bacillota; class Clostridia; order Oscillospirales; family Ruminococcaceae; genus UMGS1668. Next base: position 6,722 of record CAZOOL010000082.1, read on the forward strand.
CGCGTTCATATCCTCGCTCGCGGTTCCTTCCTGTTCCGCAATGGCGCTCGCATAAGCGACGTTTGCGTCGGTTTCAAAAGCATTCACCTCTTCGCTGCTTTCGCGCAGGGCATCATAAATGCTTATTGAACCTTCATTCTGCAAAACAGCCTCGCCGTTCACGAAAAGGCGGTAATCCTTACCGTAATTCGCGCTGTTATCATAAACAAGAACGGTAACGGTCGTTTCCCTTGCCGTATTTTCACGGAAAAGAGTAATTTCATTCATGCCGGAATTTTCTGCAAAAAGGCTGCTTTCCGCAGTGAACCAAAATTCCTCATCCGAATAGATGACGTCCGCTTCGCATATTTCACAGTGGAAATTACATTCCGCACCCGGAACAGCCGCTTCATAGCCGCATTCGGCATCGTGCTCGTGGGAGCAGACTTCGCCGCATTCCTCGGTGCATATATGTCCGCAGGGAACTTCGTCCGTCGCCTTTATGTAACCGCAATCATCCGTATGAAACAGATGATGGGTGCAGCCGATGCTTTCGATTTCCTCCGCGATCGCCGTTACCGGCAGCATGGTCACAACCATAAGAACCGCCAGCAAAAGGGATACTGATTTTTTGAAACTGTTTGTCATTTTTCACTTTCCTCCTGTCTTTCGGGGGGATTGAAACCGGTCTTTGGCTATCTCGGTTTCGAAAAAATAATAACATATTTTCCCATAATTTTAAATATTTCGTAAGAAAATTTTTATATGTCGCCGTATAAAAATTGGATTTGATTTCTTGTTGAATTTCTACAAAAAAACTTTAAAGAACCTTAAGCTTATGCTAAAATATATTTATCATTTTTTTGGCGGTGATACTGTGAAAAAACTTCTTATAACCGGTTTCGAGCCTTTCGGCGGCGAAAAAATCAACCCCGCATGGGAAGCTGTTAAGCTTCTTCCGGATGAGATAGGTTCTTTCGTGCTCAAAAAAATCGAGGTTCCGACGGTTTTCGGCAAGGCCGCGGAAACGGTGCTCAAAGCCGCGGATGAATTTCAGCCGGACGCCGTAATCTGTGTCGGACAGGCCGGCGGAAGAGCCGCAGTCACCCCGGAAATGGTGGCAATAAACCTGCGTTTTGCTTCCGTTCCCGATAACTACGGCAGCCAGCCAAAAGATGAGCCCGTCATTCCCGGCGAACCGAACGCATACTTTTCCACGCTTCCCGTCCGCAAAATGGCAAACGCCATCTCCGATGCGGGAATACCCGCGGCACTCTCCTATTCCGCCGGCACATTTGTCTGCAACGACCTTATCTATTCCGTTCTCCATCATTTTGATGGAACTGAAACGAAAGCCTGTTTTATCCATGTTCCGTTCCTTCCGGAACAGACCTCCGATAAACCGAGCATGGCTCTCGAAACCATCGCAAAGGCCCTTGAAATTGCGATAAAAACGATATGAAAC
>CAZOOL010000083.1:0-8152 GCA_964581405.1 uncultured Oscillospiraceae bacterium
CATGTTAACAAAAAAAGAGCAGTCGGAAACGACTGCTCTTTTTTTATCCTTTTTTAAGCTTTCCTTGCCTAAAGGGAGGCGTCATTTCCGAAGGAAATGACGTAGAGATTCATTCCGCCCAAAAAACGGAACGGTCAAGACCATTCCCTACGGTTATGCCTTTTTCTTCGGAAAGAACTTTTTATACAATTCCCTGTTCTTCTCTTTATTTTCATTTACGATTTTTCGGAAATAATCGTAATCTCCTTTTTCCATACGCCCTATTTCTTCTTCAATCCGCAAAATTTCTTCTTTGTAGTTTGCAATATTTTCTTTCGGATAACCTTCGTATTCTTCACTGCAGGCTTTGCAGCGTTCATAAATGTAAAGCTGTTCTTTAAGGAAAGCCTCAAGACACTTCGCCGCAAATTCGTAGTTTTCATTTTTCAAAGCAAAAAAGTATTTGCTGTTATCCGCCAAGCGAATATTATCATCACCGTAAACCTTTTTTTCAAAACAAATCAATTCATCCAATGCATCGTCAGAATCAACCGTTTTCTCAAAAAGCGGAATAACAATCTTCTTAATATCAGAAATTACATTTTCAACGCCCTGCGAAACTTCTTCGTCCGTTCCTTTACAGCACCAGAGGTCCGGCGTTACAAACGGTAAATATTTTTTCAACTGATAGTCATGCGGAAATCCGGGCCAATCTCCTTTGCAAAGCGGAGTTATAGAAAAATGTATCTCACATTTATACCCGCTTCCCCATTTCTGAAGGCCGAAAGACTGAATTATATCGTTATTGACCACTCTTATAAAAAAACTTCCATTTCTGACAAAGCCCATTTCACCGAATTCTTCTTTACAGCGTTCAAAATATCTTTTATTAAAAAAATTCATCTTCCCACCCTCTTTTCCATCCTTACAATATCATATAATCAAAACTTTTTCAATACAAAACACCTCATCCGTCAGCTTCGCTGACACCTTCCCCTAAAGGGGAAGGCTTTAAACAAAAAACGGGCGAACCGCAATGGTCCGCCCTGATTTTTTATTCTTCGTCTTCCGGTTCGTCATCGTCATCATCTGTATCGTCGATGTCGTCGTCACCGCCGTTGACTATATCATATATCCTTTTTGCGCCGAAACTGAATATAAGCGCCGGAAAAACCCCGTACATAATGTACATAGGCCAAAGCTCTCCCCTGTTTTCAACAGGAACGGAAACGTACATTCCGACCCCGAGCCAGATAAAAAACACAAAAACTATCAAGGTTATCACAACTGTGTTGATGATCTTTTTTGTCTTTTTTGAAAGCTTTATCTTTTTTATTTTCGGAATATTTTCTTTGATCATTTTTTCTTACTCCCGAAAGAAGGTTCCGTTCCGTTTCTAAGCCGCGCGATGTTCTCCCTGTGGGCATAGAAAATAACCCCGGCCATAAGCGCCGCAAGAACGGTGTACGGGATGACCTCCGTAAACATATCCCCTCCCCGGAGCCAAAGCACAACGAAGTTGAGCACCGGATAAAGACAGGTTCCGCAAAGACAAACCGCCGAAACGATCTTTATTACGAAAACCATCGGGATAATGCCGACGGCAATGGTCATAAAAGCGATCCAGTTCAGAACGAACATCGCCCCAAGAGCGGTGGAAATACCCTTTCCGCCTTTGAATCTGAAATATATCGGAAAAATATGTCCGATTATTACAAAAAGCGCGGCGATATACGCAATATCAAAACTGAGCTCAAACTCGTTTCCGATGGAACGGGCAATGAATACCACCAGCGCGCCTTTGAGGAAATCCCCCACGAAGGTAAATGCCGCGGCTTTTTTGCCGAAGGAGCGGAGCATATTCGTCATTCCGGCGTTGCCGCTCCCGAGTTCGCGGATATCCTTTTCTTTATGGAATTTTGAAATAAGTATTGCCACGTTGCAGCTTCCTATGAGATAGGCAATGACGGCAACAATAAAACAGGCGAAAACAGTTGTTACGATATCGTTCAATGTTTTACCTCCGAATTGAAAAGATTCTTATCAGCCTCTGTCGTTTCCGCGTTCGCGGATAACCATTTTGATAGGTGTTCCGGTAAGACCGAAAGTTTCTCTTATCTGGTTTTCAAGATAGCGCTGATAGGAGAAATGGAAAAGGTCTGCGCGGTTGCAGAAGGTTACAAAGGTGGGCGGATTGGTCGAAGCCTGAGTCATATAATAGATTTTAAGGCGTTTGCCCTTATCGGACGGAGGCTGTACCTTTGCGGTGGCATAGGCAAGCATATCGTTGAGCATACCGGTGGAAATCCTGCGGCAGTTCTGTTCATGGGTTGAAACGATAAGCTCAAAAAGCTTGTTTATGCGCTGACCGGTTTTTGCGGAAATGAAAACAAAGGGAGCATAGGACATAAAGCTGAAATCCGTCTGGAGCTTCTTTGTGAACTCGCTCATGGTGTTGGTTTCCTTTTCGATGGCGTCCCATTTGTTGATGGCAATAACGCAGGCTTTGCCCTGTTCGTGGGCATAGCCGGCAACCTTGCTGTCCTGCTCGGTAAAGCCTTCGGTGGCGTCGATCATAATAACGCAAACGTCGCTGCGGTCAACAGCCATATAGGAACGGAGAACGCTGTATTTTTCAACGCTGTCGTCAACTCTGCTCTTGCGGCGGATACCTGCCGTATCAATAAGAACAAATTTACCGAACTCATTTTCGACTTCGGTATCCGTTGCGTCGCGGGTGGTTCCCGCCATATCCGCAACGATAACCCTTTCCTCGCCCGCAACTTTATTGACAAGGCTGCTTTTGCCGACGTTCGGTTTGCCGATGATCGCAACTTTTATTGTATCATCATCGTATTCGTCCTCTTTGTCGAAATCAATGTATTTAAAACATTCGTCAAGAAGGTCGCCTGTTCCGTTGCCGTGGACGGAAGAAACCGGGAACGGATCGCCGAGTCCGAGGTTGTAGAATTCATAGAATTCAGGCGGCGGTTCGCCGATTCTGTCGCATTTGTTTACGCAGAGAACAACGGGCTTTCCGCTCTTGAGAAGCATGGAAGCAATGTCCGCATCATTTGCGGTAACGCCGGAATGAAGATCCGTCACGAGAACGATAACGTCCGCGCTTTCAATGGCGATATTCGCCTGGCTTCTCATTTTGGAAAGAAGACCGTCATCGGTTTTGGGTTCGATACCGCCGGTATCGACAAGCATGACGGTATGGTTGAGCCACTCACATTCGCAATAGATCCTGTCCCTGGTAACGCCGGGGGTATCTTCGACTATCGCAAGGCGCTTGCCCGTCAGCTTATTGAAAAGGGTGGATTTGCCCACGTTCGGGCGACCCACTATCGCAATAATAGGTTTTGCCATTTTTATATCCTCCAAACGGAAATTATCCGTAAATTACATCACATTCGTCGTTATCCTCTTCGCCGAGCATGGCGCAGAGAAGCTTGTATCCGTCATTGGGCACCATGAGCACCGGTGTTCCGAGCTCATGCTCAACCCATTCGGGCGTAGTGTCATCAATAAATTTATCGTGCTCATAGCGCAAAGTGCTTTCACAGATGAGCACCGCATCGCCGTTTTCGCGTTCCTTAAGCTGGGCGGCGATGTCGCCGCCTGTAAGAAGCCCTGTGACGGTTATTTTTTCGCCGAAGAAGCAATTCTCCATCGCCAGAACGTCGATTTTAAGGCCGTTATAGCGGCTCTGGGCGGCATCGGCAAGCTCCCTTATGGTGGAGTAAGCCGCTTTGCCGGTGGGAATGGTCACATGGCGGTCATATTCCGCCGCCGGAAAATATTCGAGCGCTTCATAAAAATCGTGCTTAAGCAGGGCGCAAAGTCCGACCCCGTCCTCAAGCTGTGTGAAATCGCCGTAATATTCATATTCCGGGAAAGGAAGCTCCGCCTTGATGAAAAATTCATCGGCCGCATAGAAAACCGGCTCGCCGTATTTTTCCAAACATTCCGCCCGGAACTCATCGACGATTTTAATGACCTCAAGTGAACTTTCCCTGTCAAAGGGCGTCAGCTTCGGAAGGTTCCGGCGGCATTTCGTAAGACCGACCGGAACGCAAACGGCGCTTTCCACCGCCGAACCGAGCTTTTCAACTTCCCTGAAGCTGTACCGAAGCTCTTCCCCATCGTTGATTCCGGGGCAAAGCACGAACTGGAGATGCAGGGTTATGCCCGCATCCGCCATCTTTTTAAGATACCCGAGGGAATCCGCCGCATGGGGATTTTTCATCATTTCGACCCTCAGCTTCGGGTTCATGGTATGAACGGAAACGTTTATTGGTGAAAGGCGCATTTTTATAATGCGGTCGATATCTTTTTCTTCAAGGTTCGTAAGGGTGACGTAGTTGCCGAAAAGAAAGCCGAGCCGCGAATCGTCGTCTTTAAAATAAAGCGTTTCGCGCATATTGGGCGGCATCTGGTCGATAAAGCAAAAAATACACTTATTTTTACAGCAATGCTCTTTATCCATAAGGTAATTTTCAAAATCAAGACCAAGATCCTCGTATTCCGGCTTCAAAACAGTTACTTTGCGGGTTTCGCCGTCACGGATAAGCTCTATTTCGAGCTTTTTGTCCGTCATATAAAAGCGGTAGTCAAGAACGTCTTTTATTTCGTTCCCATTAATGGAAACAAAGCTTTCGCCGGGAATTATCCCCGCTCTTTCCGCTGCAGTATTCTTTTCAACAGATGAAATCACAACCGGCATGGCCCGCCCTCTTTTCAAAATAAAATCAGTAAATTATATTATAACAAATAAATTACGAATTTTCCATAGTTTTATTCTCAATAAAGCGATTTTTATTGTCTGTATGCAATAAAATCACTCTTTATAAACGAAATGCTTTACTCCTTCGTCAAGGCAGGAAAGAAGCTCCCTTGCGTTTTGCGGGAACATTTCGATGCCGTCAAGTTCTTCGATGGAAACCCAATGGAATTCCAGGTCAAAATCCCTTCTCTCAAGGTGTTCCTTTGCCATGAACATTCCGTCCCTCGGTGTAAAATCATCTTCGATATTCACCGTGTAATAAAGGCATATCTGATGGCAGGGGCTTTCTCCCCACGGAAAGAAAACCTCCGCAGCCCATTTGAGCTCCCCTACGGAAATTTCCGCTCCGGTTTCCTCTCTGAATTCACGCAAAAGGGTTTCCGCATTGGTTTCGCCAAAGGCAACATGACCGCCTGGGAAAGAATAAAAATCCTCGTTTGTCGGCTTTTGCAAAAGTACCTTTCCGTTATGAACGGCAATCCCCGCAATGCGGTATGAAAAGACCCAACCGTCTTTTCTGAAAAGGATATCGGACATGAAAATCACCTCTTTTTATTTAACGGCAGGAACGAGCCCCTGCCCTGCTGTAAAAAACAATCGCGATTTTGTATAAAGAATCAGGAATCCTCCGCCGCGCCATACGGCAATGATTTCCTTCCCTTTATACAAAGGACGCAATATTGAAGCAACAAAAAAGAGAGGATCTTTCGACCCTCTCCTGTTTTGCAAAGATTATGCTTCTTCGACTTTGACGACCTCTCTGCCTTTGTAGTATCCGCAGTTCTGGCATACTACGTGGGGAGTTTTGAGTTCGCCGCACTGGGGGCATTTGCAGAATGCCGGGGCAGAAAGTTTCCAAACACTGGAACGTCTTGTGTTCTTTCTAGCTTTTGATGTTTTTCTCTTCGGTACCGCCATGGATGAAGCACCTCCTTAACAGAATTAGTCCTTAGCTGTCGAGCAGCATTTTTAATTTTTCAAGGCGGGGGTCGATCTGCTTTTGATTACAATTGCAGGTCTTTTCATTTAAATCCGATCCGCACACGGGACAGAGCCCTTTGCAGTCTTCGCGGCAAAGAAGCCGGAACGGAATTTCAAGCGTAACGTCGGTCATGATAAGCTCGTCCATATCAATCATACCCGTCGGCACAAGGACATAGTCGTCGTTGTCATCACCGGATTCAAGCTCTCTTGCAAGCCAGTGCTCGAAATCATATTCAACTTCCTTGGATGTTTCCTTGCCGCATCTGTCACAGTTATATTCAAGCACAGCGGTAGCCCTGTACTTCAATGTAACCAAGCCGGAGCGGTTTTTGAAAACGCCGCTTATCCGCACAGGGGAACGGAAAATCTTCTGTCCCCAAATATCCACTTCCGAAAGATCAACTTCCGTTGAAAGCGGAATCTCTGTGCCTGGCGCATCGAACAATTCTTTAATATCAATAATCATAGTAATCCCTCGCAACGCCACGGAATTTATTATATCTTGATAATATGCTTTTGTCAAGCGGTTTTGTCCGTTTTTTGGCAATTTTTCGCATAAAATCATAACATTAAAATTCTACCACAGTCCCGTTAAAAATGCAAACCTTTTTTACAAAGTTTTTATTTATTTTTTTCGGAATTCTATTCCGCTCGCGGCCATGGAAACAAAATCGTCCTCCGCAAACACCATATGGTCCACAAGCTCGATGCCGACAGAATCCAAAAGCGCATACATCTCCTCCGTAAGATATATATCCTCCTGCGAAGGAACCGCGAAGCCCCTTGGGTGATTATGGGCAAGGATAACCTTCACGGCACCGACACGCATGGCTTCTTCCATGACCTTCCGCTTTGAAATGCTGACCCTTGTGTTTTCCCCTTCCGCAACAATATTGCACGAAATTATCCTGTTTTTATTATCGAGAGCCGCCAGAATTATTGTTTCAACGGTTCTGCCGACGAATTTCGGCAAAAGATATCTGCCGACGTCGTCGAGCCCGGTTACGGAATTTGCCGGATCGACCTTATCCTCAAGATACCTTCTCGCAACCTGCGGAATCATCGAGAGAAGCGCCGCCGTGTTTTCGCTCACTCCCTCGACCTTCATAAGATCCTCCGGCTTCGCGTCAAAAACGGCCGAAAGGCTCCCGAAATGGTCTATCAGCCTGTGTGCAAGCGGATTCGTATCTTTCCTCGGAATGCTGTAAAACAAAACCAGTTCAAGAACGTTATGCGGTTCAAAATCGTCAAGACCGCTTTTTATAAAGCGCTCTTTAAGCCTTTTTCTGTGTCCGTCGTGTTCCGATGGCAATGCTGTTCACTCCTTGCATTTTACTCTTGATAATTTCGCACGAAGATATTATACTTTATTCATAAAAATCCACAGAGGTATTTAGATGAAAGAATTCACAATTTCAAAAAACGATGCAGGTCAGCGCATGGATAAATTCATCACGAAGGCTGTTCCGAAGCTGCCTTCCTCCCTGCTCTATAAATATATCCGCCTCAAACGCATAAAGCTCAACGGCAAACGCTGCGAAATTTCGACCCGTCTTTCCGTCGGCGATATCGTCCAGTGCTACGTTTCGGACGAGTTTTTTGAAGCCGAGGAAAAGCGCCCGGAATTTATGCTTGCGCCCTCAACCGTTAACGTTGTTTATGAGGATGAAAATATTCTTCTTTGCAATAAGCCCGCCGGTCTTCTTGTTCATGAAGGCGACCAGTGGTGCGCCGATACCCTTATCGCAAGGATTCAGCACTATCTTTACAAAAAAGGCGAATATGACCCGAAAAAGGAAAACTCCTTTGTTCCTGCTCTTTGCAACCGCATAGACCGCAACACCTGCGGCATCGTAATTGCCGCAAAAAATGCCGCGACCCTGCGCGTTCTGAATGACAAAATAAAAGACCGTGAACTTGATAAGCGCTACCTTTGCGTTGTAAAAGGAACGCCGAAAAAGCAAAGCGGCCTTCTTGAGCATTTCATTATTAAAAATGAAAAAACCAACACCGTCGAGGCTCTTCCTTCGCCGAAACCCGGCGCAAAAACCGCAAGGACGAAATACGCCGTTCTCGCTTCCCATGACGGCATGAGCCTTTGCGAAGCGGAGCTTTTAACCGGGCGCACTCACCAGATACGCGCACAGTTTGCCGCCATCGGTCATCCCCTTATCGGCGACATCAAATACGGCAAGGCAAAGGACGGTCACGGCTTCACCTTGCAGGCGCTCTGTTCCTATAAGCTCACCTTCAGGTTTGAGGAGGACGCGGAGCATCTCGCCTATCTCGATAAAAAAACCTTCACAGTAAAGGACGCTTGGTTCCTTGAAAAGCTCGGCTTCAGAATCCCGAAGGAACTTTTATAAAGATATTTTACAACATTTTACATATTTAGACAAG
>CAZOOL010000084.1:0-8030 GCA_964581405.1 uncultured Oscillospiraceae bacterium
AGCCTTGGGTGCAGTTGCGTGATTGCGAAATAAAAATCCTCCCTATGAGATTTTTCATAGGGAGGATTAACTTTTTTACGAAGCCTGTTTTTAAATGCCGGTTTTTTTCGGTAATATTAAAATCGAAGTACAATTTCCGTACCTTCTCCCGCTTTACTTTCAAGCTCTATTTTCGCGCCGTGTATCTTTGCGGCGTGCTTCACTATCGAAAGTCCGAGACCGGTTCCTCCGACCTCTTTTGAATGACTTTTATCCACCCGATAGAACCTTTCAAAAATTCTTTCCCTGTGTTCCGGCGGAATTCCGATTCCGGTATCTTTTACCCGAAGAACTGCTTCGGATTTTTCTTTCGTTACGGAAATTTCAGCCTTTCCGCCTTTGCGGTTATATTTTATCGCGTTGTCGCAAAGGTTGAAAACAATGCTTTCGATTAGCTCCGGAATTCCGTTTATCTTAACATGTTCTCCGGAAAGAGAAAGCCCGACTTCCATTGCTTCCGCCGCAACGTCAAGATTTTTTATCACGTTTTCAGAAACGGAATAAAGATCGATTTCTTCGCGCCTCATATTATGTGCGTTTTCGTCAAGATGGGATAGACTGATGATATCTTCGATAAGCCTTGTCATGCGCTTTGCCTCATCGTGAATTCGCTTTGCACAGGGAACGTAATCTTCGGTTTTCATAATTCCGCTTGCCATAAGTTCCGAAAAACCGGTTATTGAATGAAGAGGAGTTTTAAGTTCATGCGAAACGTTTGCGGTGAATTCCCGCCGGAGCTGTTCCGCATCTTCTTTTTCGGTGACATCAAAAAGGAAAAGCGCAACACCGAAAATTCTTTCTCCGGAATAGACCGGATTTGCGTCGATTCGATAATATCCGCCGGAAAGTTCCGCGGTTTTTTCAAAGCGAGTTCCCTTTGCCGCTTCGGAAAAGGCTTCTTTTACGGAAATATCCCGACAAACGGAAGAAAGATTTTCTCCTTCCGGTCCTCCTGAATATCCGAAAATGCGCTTTGCTGCGGAGTTTATTGAAACTATCCTGCCTTCAAAAGTAAGGAGCAAAATTCCTTCGTTCATGTTTTCAAGAACGGTTTCAAGTTCGTTTTCTTTTTTGCGGAGCTTTTCTTCGTGCTTCTTAAGCTGGCTTTGCTGCGCGGAAATCCTTCGGAGAAGGGGCGCAACCTCGTCACAGTTTTTATTTTCAAGGGGGTTATCAAGGTCAATGGCGTTGAGCGGTTCAACTATCTTTTTTGAAAGGCGTTTTGCGATGACAGCGGAAAGCAAAAATGAAAAAATAATTGTCACGGTCGCAGGAAAAGCCGCCTTTGCAAAAAGCGCAAAAACAGAATCCTTTGCCGCAGAAAGGCGGATAAAGCTTCCGTCATCAAGTTTTTCCGCATAATAGATATAAACTTCGGAAAAAGTTTCGGAATACCTTTGGCTTTTTCCGTTTCCGTTTACTGCGGCTTTTTTGATTTCCTCGCGTTCAAGGTGATTTTCCATCGCGGAAAAATTGCCTTCGGAATCAAAAAGTACTTCGCCATCAGGCGAAATATAGGTTATACGGTAATTTTTTGCTTCAATGCTTTCAAGATAATCCATTCCGGAAAGTGCAATCCCGGAAGAAACGGCTTTGGTCTGATTTTCCAGCTGTTCCATCCGGTCTTTTGAAAACTGTGAATAAAACACACCGAATATAATAAAAACCGATATTGCAAGAACCGCCGCCGCTACGGAAATTATCGAATAAAAGATTCGCTTTGTCAATGCCGTTCCTCCATTCTGTAACCGACTCCGCGAACCGTTTCGATATAGTCGCCGCATTCGCCGAGCTTTGTCCGGAGTGTGCCTATATGCACGTCAACGGTGCGGGTTTCGCCGTAATATTCCGCGCCCCAGACTTTTTCAAGAAGCATATCCCGGCTGAAGACCCTTCCCGAATTTTCCATGAAAAGGCGCAGAAGCTCAAACTCTTTATAAGTGAGCACGATGCGTTCGCCATTTACGGTTACGGTGTGCTCGTTGAGATTCACGGAAAGATTGCCCGTGCTCAAAACCGTTTCATTGCTTTTCGGGGCTGTTCTTCTGAGCACCGCCTTGATATGTGAAACCATTTCCATCATTCCGAAGGGCTTTACGAGGTAGTCATCCGCTCCGGAATCGAGCCCGAGAACCTTATCGTATTCGGTTCCCTTTGCGGTAGCCATTACGACCGGAATATCCTTCGTGCTCGTTTTTGAACGGAGTTTTTTAAGGATTTCTATTCCGTCCTCGCCCGGAAGCATTATATCAAGCATGATCAGATCCGGCTTTTTTGTTTCCATCGCCTTCCAGAATTCACTGCTTTCCGGAAAGCCCTTTGCGTCAAAGCCGGCGGAATTCAAAGTATATATCATAAGCTCTCTCGAACTGGTGTCGTCCTCAACGCAAAAAATCATTGGCTTATTCTCCTTCTCTTATTCCTGTGACGGAATAAACGACCCAGCCGGCAAGCTTTTTGGCGTGGTCGCCTATTCTTTCAAAATATTTTGCTATGAGCAAAAGGTCAACGGCATATTCGCTGTCCGTTTCGGTATCCCGAAGTTTTTCGATGACGAGCGTTTTTATCTCGTCAAAATAACTGTTGACCTCTGCATCTGAAGCGATGACCGCATTCGCCGCCTTTATGTTCTTTTTAACAAAGGCATCAACGCTTCCTGTGACCATTTTTATAACTGCCTTAGCCATTTCGTGGGTATGAAAGGTGTCGTCGCTTGCGGAAATATTCGCCATGGTGATTATTTCCGCGATATCCGCGGATTGATCTCCGATCCGCTTCATATCGGATATCATCTTAAGCGCAGATGTTATAGTTCTGAGGTCCCTTGCCACCGGCTGCTGCTGAAGTATCAGCTTCATGCAAAGGGTTTCGATTTCCCTTTCCTTATGGGTGATTTTTGTTGCGATATCCTGCACGTTTTCCGCCGCGGCAATATCACCGTCATCAAGTGCCTTTGCGGAAGTTTCAATCGCGCTTTCGCAAAGGGCGCCCATGGTTATCATTTCTTCATTGAGCAGCTCAAGCTGCCCGTCGAATTTTGAACGCATTATCCGAACCTCCCCGTAATATAATCTTCGGTCCTTTTATCCTTCGGTTCCGAAAACATTTTTTCCGTTTCAGAAAATTCAACAAGGTCGCCGAGGAGAAAAAACGCAGTATAATCGGAAATCCTCGCAGCCTGCTGCATATTGTGGGTCACTATGACAATGGTATATTTTTCTTTAAGCTGGGTGCAAAGCTCCTCGATTTTCGAGGTGGAAATGGGGTCGAGGGCGGAAGTCGGCTCGTCCATCAAAAGGATGTCCGGTTCCACCGCAAGCGCTCTCGCAATGCAAAGGCGCTGCTGCTGACCGCCGGAAAGACCGAGAGCGTTCTTTTTAAGTCTGTCCTTGACTTCATCCCAGATCGCCGCATCCCGAAGGGAACGCTCGACGATTTCGTCAAGCTTTGCCTTATTGGTGATGCCGTGGGTCCTCGGACCGTAGGCAACGTTGTCATAGATGCTCATAGGAAAAGGGTTCGGTTTCTGGAATACCATTCCGATATTGCGGCGAAGTTCGTTTACGTCAACGCCTTCGGAATAAATATCGGAATTATTATAGCACACTTTTCCCGAAATTTTAACACCCGGAATAAGGTCGTTCATACGATTCAATGTTTTAAGAAAAGTGGATTTTCCGCAGCCGGAAGGTCCGATAAGCGCGGTTATATTCTTTTCCGGGATATTTATATTGATATTTTTAAGCGCCTGGCTGTTTCCGTACCAAAGGCAAAGGTCGTTTACTGTTATGATATCGCTCATAATGCTCTCCTTTTTTCAAAATATTTGCTGACCGCTGCCGCCGCAAGGTTGATGATAAGTGTAAGCGCCATGAGAATTGCGGCGATTGCAAAGGCAATTTCAAATTCGCCCTGCTCCTTTGCGTAAAAATAAAGGGCAACGGTAAGGGTGGAACCGGAACTCATCAGTCCGTCAAAAAATCCGTGAAGCTCATGGGCAAAACCCGCGGTGAAAAGGAGCGCTGCGGATTCCCCGAGAATACGCCCGATTGAAAGAATGCATCCGGTGATTACGCCGTCAACACAGCCCGGAAGCACAACCGTCCGTATAACCCTCCATTTCCCTGCTCCAAGACCGAATGCGCCTTCCCGGTAGCTTTGGGGCACGGTTTTAAGGCTTTCCTGTGTCGTTCGCATAACGGTCGGAAGATTCATAATAACAAGGGTAAGCGCGCCTGCGATAATACTGCGCTTGAAACCAAGAAAATTGCAGAAAAAGAGCATTCCCACAAGTCCGTAAATGATGGAAGGGATTCCCGAAAGGGTTTCGGCGGCATATTCTATTGCCGCAACGATTTTTTTGTTTTGGGCGTATTCGGTGAGATAAATCGCCGCGCCGACCCCCAGCGGAAGAACGATTACAAGAGTTGCGATGACTATGTAAACCGTATTGAGAATATCCGGAAGAATACCGATCCTTTCTGTGAGGTAACTCGGCTCAGTCGAAAGAAGTTCCCATGTGATATTCGGAACGCCTTTTATCATAATGTACGCCAGAAGAAAAATAACAAGGGCGGCGGTAAGCCCGGTTGAAAGATACATAAGTGCGCGCATGAGGAAGATATACGTTTTTCTTTTTGCTGTCATATTAACCCTCCTTTTCCCGCTTTAAGAAGAAATTGAGTGCCGCGTTTATCAGCATAATGAAGAGGAAAAGCACCAGCGCGATTGAAAAAAGCGCCTGCTGTTTAAGGCTTCCGTCAACGGCATAGTTCATTTCGCTTGCAACGGCGGTAGTGAGAAAGCGGACGCTTCCGAAAAGTTCCGGCATATTTGCCGCGTTGCCTGAAACCATCATGATAGCCATGGCTTCGCCGATGGCTCTGCCGACTCCGAGAACAACAGCGGCGGCAATTCCGCTTTTTGCCGCAGGAACGGAAACCCGGAAATATGTTTCAACCGGCGTTGCCCCAAGAGCAAGGGAAGCGTCCTCGTATTCCTTCGGAACGGCATCAAGGGAGGTCATGGAAACTTTTATTATGGAAGGCAGGATCATAACCGCGAGAACGATTATCGCCGCAAAGAGCGAAGCGCCGTCCGGAAGATTGAATATCTTTCGGATTCCCGGAACGAGAACGATCATGCCGACAAGTCCGTAAACCACCGAAGGAATTCCCGCAAGAAGGCTTACCGCGGTCTGCATTGCGGATTTTACCTTCGGTTTTGCCATTTTTGAAAGATAAACGGCGGTCATAAAACCGATGGGAACGCCGATGAGAATAGCGCCTGCGGTGCCGTAAACGCTTGTGAGGATGAATGGCAGAATCCCGAACTGTCCCCTGTCCGAATCCCATACTTTTCCGAAAAGGAAATCAAAGATACCTATCTCTCCGATTGCGGGAATTCCGGAAAACACAAGATAAACGGTTATCAGAAGAACAAATCCGACGGTTATAAGCCCAAGGATAAGGAATATTCCGTGTATTATATTTTCGATGAGTTTTTTTCTGTTTTTCATAAAATCAAAGGCCTTTCCGATACGCCCAAAGCGGCGGCATATTTATGCCGTCGCTTTTATGCGTTATTTTAACTTCAGTTTGCTGGAACAACGCCCGTGGCGTAGATGATTTCGTTAGCAGCTTCGGAAAGAGCATAGTCAAAGAATTTCTGTGCGCTTTCGGAAAGGGGTGTATCCGCTTTTGTTACAAGAACAAAGGGACGCTGGACGGAATAGCTTCCGTCTTTAACGGTTTCTTCGGAAGGAGCAACGCCTTCGATGGAAACAGCCTTTACGCTTTCTTTTACGGAGGCAAGAGAGGCATAGCCGATGGCGTTGGGGTTGCCTGCAACGGTGGTGATAACGTCGCCGGTGGAGGTGAGTTCCTGACGGTACTGACAGGTTCCTTCAACTCCGACTATGGATTCAAAACCGTCGCGGGTGCCGCTTCCGGCTTCACGACCGATGAGAACGATTTCGGAATCGTTGCCGCCGATTTCGCTCCAGTTTTTGATTTCGCCGGTGAAGATTTTTGCAAGAGTTTCAAGGGAAAGATCGGAAACCGGGTTTTCCGGATTTACGACGATTGCGATGCCGTCATAGGCAAGAACCGTTTCAACAAGTCCGTTTGCCTTTTCTTCGTCCTTGAGGTAACGGCTTGAAAGACCGATGTCACAGGTGCCCTCGGTCACGGCTTTTATTCCTGCGCCGGAACCGGTGGGATTATAGGTAAAAGAAGTGTCACTGTTTTCGTTTTCAAAAGCTTCGCCAAGGGCGCCGATGACTTTTTCCATGGAGGTGGAACCGTCTGTGACAACGGAGTTTCCGCTTTTTCCGCAGGCGGTAAAAGCGAATATAAGAACAAGGGAAAGAAAAACGGAGATGATTCTGTTTGCTTTCATAATAAAAAAGCTCCTTTTGCATAGTAGTTTTTGTTGCGGTTACTACTATACAAAAGGAACATCAAAGCTGTTACCAAAGTTTTGTAAAATCTGTGTAAAATCTGTAAAATCAATTCCATAAAAACAAAACGAAGGGGCATCCGCCTTATCGCAGGTGCCCCTTGCGGCTCTTTTATTTTTTCACTTTGTTTTTACGCAGAAAACCGATTTCCGTTTTGTCTTTTATTCTTTTCATGTTTTCCGTATGCTTATACCACATAACCAGGCCAACGACCAGAAGTATCGCCGCAATCCAGTATTCATGCCTTAAAAATACCGCGTAAAACGGCATAAGCGCAGATACGGTAAGGGCTCCTATCGCAATGAAATCCGTAATAAGCGTTAAAGCCACAATTAAAACCGCAAAAGCAAGGAATACCTTCCAATCATAGAAAAGAGCAAGCCCCATAAACGGCGCGAGCCCCTTTCCTCCGTTGAACCGCATCCAGAACGGAAAAATATGCCCCATTATGGCCGCCGCACCGGCAATAATGCCGGCAGCAAAATTGTTTGAAAAAATAATATAAACAAGCTCCGCCGCAAAGAATGCTTTGAGGATATCAAACGCTCCGACTGCTATGCCGTAGGCTTTTCCGACGGAAACAAAAACGTTTGAAGCACCCGCGTTATTTGAACCGACCTTTTTAATATTGATTCCGCGGCTTTTGGAGATTATATTGGCCATATTGATACATCCGAAAATATATCCTATAACGACAGCGACGATATACGCCACAGCAGCAGCCCCCTTTTGTAAACATATGTTGATTATACATTATTTACAATCATATTTCAACATCAATTGAATTCGGGCTTTTCTTTTTTGATTTTTTGTAGTAAAATTACGGTATTATTTATCATCAAGAGGTACTATATGAAAAACAAAACCGCCCTCGGAAATATGCTTCTGATTCTCACCGCGCTTATATGGGGCTGTGCCTTTGTTGCCCAAAGTGTCGGAATGGATTATGTCGGGCCTTTCACCTTCAACGGAACACGCTGTATCATCGGTGGAATAGTTCTTGTAATTGCGAATATCGTTTTCGATGCAGTCAAAAAGAAAAACGGAACATACGCGAGCTTAGAACCCTTTGAAAGAAAAGAACTTATCAAAGGCGGCGTTATATGCGGTATCATTGTTTTCGTTGCTTCAACCGTTCAGCAGTTCGGTATTGCCCAGACAACCGTTGGCAAAGCGGGTTTCATTTCCGTTCTCTATATACTCATAGTGCCTTTCCTTGGGCTTCTTCTTCGTCAAAAACTCCCGAAAAGGATATGGCTTTGCTGCATTATTGCCCTCGGCGGTCTTTATCTTCTCTGTATGAATGAAAGCCTCACCCTCAGCAAAGGCGATTTTACAGTCCTTATAAGCGCCGTTGCATTTGCGGTACATATTATAGCCATCGACCATTTCGCGCCGAAGGTGGATTGCGTAAAGCTTTCCTGTATCCAGTTTCTTGTCGCTGGGGTACTCTGTCTGATTTGCATGTTCGTTTTTGAGAAACCGAAAATCGAAAGTATTCTCGATGCGTGGCTTTCGATATTCTATGCGG
>CAZOOL010000085.1:0-7752 GCA_964581405.1 uncultured Oscillospiraceae bacterium
CCTTGTATGCCCTGAGCACCGGCTATACCCTGCGGTCCTTCGGGACCGACGGCGCCGGGAATACCCTGAGGACCTCTCGGACCTATGGGTCCCTGGGGGCATACAGTACACGCACCGCCGGAATTATTGCAGCATCCGCTCATATACGGTGAAGAATAGGGACGGTAGCGATTGAAATTTTCCGAAGAATCATTGGGCTGATTTTCGGAACAATTATATCTGTTCATCAAAAACCTCCTTTTCCATATGGTAATATCATAATATGTTGATAAAGGTAAATTGGCTTGAAATATGGAATAATAATTTTTTATCGGAAAAACAGATATTGACACAAACAAAATAATGATATATTTTATATTTATAACGATATTATAGGGAGGACTCTTATGAACAGAGAAAATAAGAGAAAATCTTTTGAAAAAGGATACTATAAGACCCATGCCTGCAATGAAACCTTCGTCTGCAAAAACTGCGGAAGGGAAGTTATACCTGAAGGCGCAGGAAGCGACCACCGCAACCATTGCCCGAACTGCCTTTGCAGCGTTCATCTTGACAATGAACCCGGCGACCGTGAAGCGGATTGCGGCGGTCTTATGGAACCTATCGCTGTTTGGGTACGCAAAAACGGCGAATGGGCAATAATTCACCGCTGCCGCATCTGCGGAGCCATGAGCTCCAACCGCATTGCCGGCGATGATAACCCCATGAAGCTTATGTCCATTGCCATGAAGCCCCTTGCGAATCCGCCTTTCCCCATTGAGCGCATTGAGGAGCTCACCAAAATGATGGGCGGAGAAGGAAGCATCGAATAATTTTAAATGGAACCTGCGGCGGGAGTTTTCTCCCGCCGTATTTGCAGAGGAAGAGGTCCCTTGAATACGAATAATGAGCTTTGTGAAAGAGCACAGAAGAAAACTGTTTTCTTAAATACTTCCGCAAAAACAAAAAAAGAACATCGCAGAAGCGATGTTCTTTTTACTTGACTAAAATTATTCCGAATAGATGGATTTTTTAAGCTGGAATCCGTTATATTTCTTATAGAATCTCCACATATGAAGCATAAGCATCGCTTCGCAGTAAAGGTCGATAAGAATGAAGATGTAGGAAGGAATTCCGTGTATTCCCATGGCATGGGAGGTGAGCTCGATGGCGGTTGCGATAATGTCTATCCACATATGAGTGATGAAGTGGTGGGACATATGGTGGTCGCTTGCCTCGTTTGCGTATCTTGCGTAGTTTGTGCACATAAGGTAAAGGAGTACGCAAAAAGCCGCTTTCGGAAGGAGCGCGACAATGTGGTCGAGCTCGGACCAGAGCATAATAAAGCAGGCGGTGGTGCAAACCATCGAAGCCATGATGGAAAGAGTGAAACCGCCGGTTTCACGGTGGAGAAGATAAAGTCCGCTTGTGATAAGAAGGAAGCCGAAGAAGTCAAGAAGAGTTCCCACTTCGCTCCAGATAAGATCAAACGGAGCAAGCATAAGGCACATGCCAACGATTATCGGAATAGTGCCTTTGAGTTTGAGCTGGTCTTTTTTCATAATATAAATATCCCCCTAAAAAACTCTTTTGTCAAAATATCAACAAAAGTGCCTATACATTATAGCATTTAGCAAAATAAAAGCAACCTTTTTTTGAAAAAAAGTCGAAATACATATTAAATAAGTAATAATATTTTTAATAACATGGTCACTATTGAAAATAATTTTAATTTAAGTTATAATGTATTGGTATTTTTCGGGAAGGAGGTTTTTTAACCGATGATTATTGATATGAACGGAATTTCAAAAAGCTTCGGGGCAAAAACCGTCCTGACAAATCTTGATTTGAAGATAGAGGATCACGACCGCATCGGTCTTATCGGAGAAAACGGTGCGGGAAAATCGACCCTTCTCAATATCATAATCGGCGACCTTGAATATGATACCGGAACTTTTGCGAAGGGAAGCGGCAAGAAAATTGGTTTTCTTCGTCAGGACAGCGGACTTGCCCTCGGGGGGACGATTATTTCAGAAATGCGCTCGGTTTTTGCGCCGGTGCTCAAAGCGGAAGAACGGATAATGGAACTTGAGCACCGAATGACTACCCTTGAGCACGATTCTGCGGAATACCGTTCTCTGCTCGAGGAATATGAGCACGAAAAGAATTTCTTTGAAGCAAACGACGGATATAATATTTCGGTTAAGATAAATACGATTCTTACCGGTATGGGCTTCAGCTCTTTCGACCCGGAAACTCCGGTCGAAAGGCTTTCCGGCGGAGAGAGAACAAGGCTTGCGTTGGCAAAGCTCCTGCTCGAAGGACCGGACCTTCTTATGCTGGACGAGCCCACGAACCACCTTGATTTCAAAACCTTAACGTGGCTCGAGGATTACCTTATGTCCTATAAGGGCGCAATCCTTACGGTTTCTCACGACAGGTATTTCCTCGATAAAATTGTCAATATTGTATGCGAGGTTGAAAACAAAACCCTCGTAAGATACAACGCCGGATATACGAAGTATCTTGACCTCAAGGCTGCGCGCCTTGCAAGAATGCAGAAGGAATACGACCGCCAGATGCGCGAAATTGCGGAACTGGAGGATTTTATCGCCCGGAACAAAGTGCGTGCTTCTACGACCAAAAGGGCGCAGGCACGCGAAAAGGAAATCGAGCATATGGAGATAAAGGAACGTCCGGTTCCGCCGCCGAAGCCGCCGAAATTCCGTTTCGGCTACGAGCGCGAACCGGTTAAGGACGTCCTTTTTGTCAAGAACCTCAGGCTCGAAGTGGGGGAGGGAAAGGAACACAAGCTGCTCAATCCTTCCGTTGAACTTGAAGTGCGCCGGGGCGAAAAAATCGCGCTGGTTGGAATGAACGGCGTCGGAAAGAGTACTTTTATAAAAACTCTTCTCGGAATACTGCCCCATGACGGCGGAATTATCGAATGGGGAAGAAACGTCCGAACCGGTTATTATGATCAGCATAACAGCTACCTCACCGGTTCAAAAACAATGCTTGATGAGATGTGGGATATGTTTCCCCGTTCCGACGAGCTTACCCTTCGTACCGCCCTCGGCAGGGCAAGGCTTACAGGCGACAACGTTTTTAAGCGCATTGACGTGCTTTCCGGCGGTGAAAAAGCAAGGCTCAGCTTTGCGGCGCTGACACTCAAGGACGCGAACGTGCTTCTTTTGGACGAACCGACGAACCATATGGATATCGCCTGCAAGGAAGCCCTTGATGAAGCGCTTCGGGAATATACCGGGACAATTATAATGGTCAGCCACGACCGTTACCTCCTCAACCGTGTTCCGACAAAGATAATCGAAATGTTCCCGGATCATCTTGCAAGCTATCAGGGCGGATATGACGACTATATGCGCCTTAAAGAAGAAACTGCCGCGCCGGTGAAGGAGGAGAAAAAGCCTTCGGCCAACGAAACAGTCTATTACCGTTCGAAACAGCAAAAAAGCGAGGATGCTAAGCGCCGAAACCGCCTTAAAGCGGTGGAGCAGGAAATTTCCGATTGCGATGAACGCCTTGCGGAGATTGCGAAGGAAATGTCTGAACCGGCAATCTGTGCGGATTACGAAAAAATGTCCGCGCTTTGTGCGGAAATGGAAGAAATCAAAAACCGCCAGAATGACCTTATGGACGAATGGGCGGAGCTTTCGGAGGATTGAGTATGAAATATGAAGTGATTTTAATGATCGCATCGTTTCTCTGCGGTGTTTTGGGAATGGCGCTGGCAAGAAGCGCAAAGAAAAAATCAAGCTATCCGCTGCTCGTTCTTTCGGGAATCTGTGCGGTTATCACTTTTGCGGGGCTTATTGCCGCAATCGTTTTTATATTTTTCATAAAATAAAGACTGCCGCCGCTTCTGTTTTGCGGCGGCTTTTTTGCATAAAAAGAGGAGAAAACGTGGAAATTGAAAAAATTCTTGAAAGAATGGGCGTTTTTGGGGCGGAAATATCCGTTTTCAAAAACGAGGAGGACGGAGAGGAGTATGCCGTTTGGAAGGTGAGTACGGCCGAGAATACCTTCGTGCTCAAAAAGGCGAAGGAATTTGAACTTGAAATTTACGATAAATTTTTGAGCACCGAAAATGATTTTGCTCCGAAATTATATAAAACCGAACATACCGAAAACGGCGACTATCTCCTTATGGAGTATGTTCCCGGGAAAACACTTATGAAATGCGGCCGCGAACAGCTTGTTTTTGCGCTTGACGCGGTTATTTCCATGCAAAAAAGATTTTGGCAGAATGGGAAACTCGGTTTCTGCGGGTGCAGCTTTGAAAAAAGCCTTGAGGGAAGAATCAACAGGGGAAAATATCTCAACGATCCGGAACTGGAGAAAACTTATGAAAAGTTTCTTGAAGAATATAAGACCCTTCCGAGGACGCTTTGCCATGACGACCTTCTTCCTTTCAATATAATCGCTTCCGAAAAAAGGGCGGTAATAATTGATTGGGAAGCAGGCGGGGTACTCCCTTATCTGACCAGTTTTGCCCGCCTTATCGCACATTATGATGAAAGTGAAGACGCTTTTTTCTATATGAAAAACGAGGACAGGGAATTTGCGGTACGCTATTATTATGAAAATCTTCCACGAAAAATGGGGATAAGCTTTGCCGATTATAAAAAAGCGCTTGATTATTTTCTTTTTTATGAATACTGCGAATGGATAATGCTCGGCAATAAATACGGCGGAACAGATTCTGAAAGATTCGAAAAATATCTTGCCCTCGCAAAGGAAAAGGCAAGGGAATTGGCACAAACAAGCCGAAAAACAGCAATGTAAAAGTATATGACTTTACAGGCAAATCGAGCAAAAAAATAAGCCCTCCGTTTCTTTCGGAGGGCTTGAATTATAACTTATTCAACGGCTGCATAGCAGCAGCGAACGGGAGAATAGATTTTTTCTTCTGCTTTAAGCTCTTTGATGGCTTTGGAAACGGCGTCTTTGTCTTCGCCGAGAGCCGCGGCAATTTCGCCGGGGCGAAGGGGTTTTTCTGCATTTTTAAGAACTTCAAGGATTTTTTCTTTCATAGTATATGACTCCTTTCAATTGGAGATATCAGTTACTAAATAGGAATTGATATCATTTATTTGTTATATGTATTATATACTATATTTTTCGGTTTGTCCATAGGTAAATGCGAAAAAAATAAAATATTTTTAAATTGACAAGTCCTGCCCCAAAAGGGCAGGACAATTTTTATAATATTCTTTCAAGAACTGCGGCAAAGCTTTCGAGCCCTGATTTATCTTCTTCGGAAAATCTTCCGACAGTCGGGCTGTCGATATCAAGGACGCCCCAGATTTCGCCGTTGACATGAATAGGAATGACTATTTCGGAATTGGAAGCGCAGTCGCAGGCGATATGTCCCGGGAACCGATGCACGTCATAAACGAGCTGGGTGCGGTTTTCGGCGGCGGCCGTTCCGCAAACGCCGCGGCCGATTTCTATGACGATGCAGGCGGTTTTTCCATGGAACGGGCCGAGCACCAGCTTTCCGTCGGTCATTTTATAAAAACCCGCCCAGTTGATATCCGGAAGATATTCCCAAAGCAGAGCGGAAGCATTGGCAAGATTTGCGGTTTCATAGGGAACGCCTTCGGTTATGGCGGAAAGATTTTCACAAAGTGCGGTGTAATCGGTTTTTCTTTCCATATTTCCTCCGTCAGTTTTCTTCGATAAAATGATCAAGTTCTTCGGGTTTGTATGCGTTTGTCCAATGATATGGCTGGAGTTTTTTTAGTTCAACAAACAAAAGGGAGTTATCAGGGGTGGTTACTGCAACTTTAACTCCATCGCCCCAGAAACGCAAACGTTCCTGACAAATCCCGCACGGAGAAAGCACTTTATAAGGAGAATTTTCGTCATCACGCACAAGACAGAGGCAATGGGTGACCTTTTCGTTATATTTATGGGCTTCAAGGATAGCACCGGTTTCTATGCAAAGAATTGCGGAAGCGTTTGCTGTTTCGATGCATACACTTGTAAAAAAACTGCCGTTCTCGGTATGAACAACCGCCGCACCGCCCCAACCGGAGGGATATCTTTTTTCGATAAATTCGGCGGCAAGGCGGTACATCTCTTTTTCAATTTCAGAATGATTCATTTTATACCTCATATCACCGTTTGTTAATAATATAAACGGTATTTTCAAAATCAGACCTTTTTAAGTAAATAATCTATTGGTAAGCGTAATCCGTGTTTATTCCGATATAACCGTCGTGTCCTCTTGAAGAGCCGGTGTGGCTTTTTATTTTAACGGAATGTTCAAGGCGGTTTTGCTGAAGAATCCCGCGAACACGGATATATTCTTCCATATTGAAAGTGGTAAAAAGCTCTCTTCGGTTAAATAACGTAATCATAGCAGGCGGTTTCTTATAAAATCAAACTTATTTGAAGTTTTTCGCTGTTACATAAATATGTCCGACGGCAAATACCGCGGCAGAAGCAACAAGGAGCCAATGGCGAAGGAGAATACCGCAAACGGCGAAAACAAGAACGGAAATGACGGCGAGAATCATTGCTTTGGTGAAATCCTGTTTTTTGGAAAAAAGAAGCCATACAATAACATAAACTGCCAGAAGAACGATGTTTGCGGCAAAATAAACTATCATTTCTTCGGAAGAAGCGAAACCGAATTCCCATATTCCAAGGGGAAGTATCATGAGAATCATGGAAGCATAGCGCCCGAGCTGTTCGGCAAAGTTCATTATTTTATTTTGGCATTTGTTTTCTTTGGGGTGATGTATCGCAAAAAGAAGATCCGGGATAATGAGTATCCATAAAATCGCGGCTTCTATAAAATTTATAAGATTAAGTACCATAAAAAATGCCTCCGCATAAAAGATACTATCATTATAGCACTGCTTTCGTATAAAGGAAAGTGCTTATACGGGAGAATTATCAACTAAAATAATGCCTTCAGAGGCAGAAGGATTCAAAAAGTTCTTTTTTGGAGAAAATGCCGGCGTGCCCGCTTACACAGAAATCGAAATCAAGGGTATCGAGAAGGCAAAGGTATTCCTCGACAAGATCCCGGTCATAGGGAATCAAAGCGACGTTATCCATAAAATCTTCTTCATGCTCAATATCGAAAAACCACGGTTTTCCGTAAAGATCTTTGCAGTTGCTGTCTCCGAGGAAAAGTACTTTTTCCGAAGGAACACAGCATATTACTGCGTCATCGGAATGGGGACCGCCGCAATGAATAAGTTCGCAGGTTATTCCTCCAAGGTCGATGCTCATTCTGTCATTGAAAACGATATCCGCACCGGTGACGAGGATTTTGCCGCGGTCGGGGTATTCGCGTTTTATCATTTCGGTGCAGAAAACGATATCCTCACCGGTTTCGATACGCTTTTCCATGGAAGCGCCGTCCCATTTCCAGCGGGAAACTTCGAGGAGCTTATCGTTGGTTTTCCTTCCGGCGATTTTTACCGATTCCCAGGCGCATAGACCGAAGCTGTGGTCCCAGTGCCAATGGGAAACCGCGACAAAATCCGGATAGGGAAGCCCCTGTTCCGAAAGCTCATCTTTAAGCTGTTTTGCATTTTCGGCGGAATTTCCCGCTTCAAAGAGAAGAGAAAATTTTTCCCCGATTATGAGACCCACGTTCGGACGGTCGGTAAAAGGCTCCGCAGGGCGGTAATATGTGTGTTCGGATATTTTTTCAAACATGGCTTTCTCCGGTTTTATAATATGATTTTTATTATTATATCATCAACTTTAAAAAAAGAAAAGCGCCGCATG
>CAZOOL010000086.1:0-1865 GCA_964581405.1 uncultured Oscillospiraceae bacterium
TGGTAACTCATTTCTCCGGTGGAAATATCAACAACTTTTTCTCCGCCATAACTTGCATAGTCAAAACCGCCGCCGGCGATGATCTGGAAATAAACATAATTGAAAACATGTTTTCCTTCTTCATCGTCAAAAATACGGGTGCTGATTTCGGAAATTACATCTCCGGAGGATACTTTCTGACCTTCTGTTACAAGTATTTTGCCGCAAAAAGCATAAAGAGTCTGGTTGCCGTCGGCGTGATTGATGACGATATAGTTTCCTAGCTTTTCGGAATCTGTCACGGCTTTCAAAACAGTTCCTTCGGCGGAGGCAAAAACTTCTGTGCTTTCGGGTCCGGCAATCATCTCGCCGCCGACATTTGAATAGGTTTCAAAAAATTCGTCACCTTCATAACACATTGGCTGTGCGCTTGTGGGATAAAGATAAAGTATTCTGCTGTCGGAATAAGTGTCTCCTGCGGAAACAGGTTTTGCGTTTTCTTCCGGTTTCGGCGCCGTTCCGCAGGCGGTCATGATAATAAGCATTGCCGCAAAAATCGCAATGACTGCCGGAAGATGGCCGCGCTTTGTTTTGTTTTTCATAATGGATATCACTCTTTCTTCAAGCGACGCGGCGCTGAAAAAGCTGAGCGATGCAAAAAGGCTTTCCCTTTCTGCAAAATCAAGTATTGCGTTGGCATATCCGGCGGCTTTTTCGCTTCCGATCTTTGAAAGCACCCTTTCGTCGCAATATCGTTCAATATCCCGGTCAAGATATCTGACAGCGATCCAGACAAGCGGATTGAACCAATGGAGCGAAAGGGCAAAACCCGCCGCAGCTTTAAGTGCCGCGTCTCTGTTTTTGATATGGGTATGCTCGTGCAAAAGGACAAAAGGAAGCTGCTCGCGGGGAACGCCTTCCGGAATAACCGCCGTAGGCCGAAAAACACCGAAGCTGAGCGGTGAAGCAATGTTTTTGCTTTTTAGGAAAAGGGTGTTTTCCGGGAAAAAATCTTCGGGGAATTCCGTGAACGGCGCACAGTCCGCCTTTATTTTTTTGACCGTATAAAAATGGCGCAGAGTGAAATATCCGCCGGAGGATACCGCGCCTATAAGCCATATTATGAAGAACGCTTCTGCAGAAGAGATTTTGGCGATCGGTTTTGCAGGTTCTTCGGCGGGTTCATATTCGGTTATAAAGGCGGTTTTGTCATATTGGGGTAGGGTTCCCCATTGAATTTGGACGTTATTTTCCGTCGAAGGAGCAGAAACTTTCGTTTCAGAGGGGTAAATGCTCAATGCGGAAGAAAATTCAAATGGGATAAGAAGCCGGAATATAACCAGCGCCCAGAGCATTACAAATACTTTTGAAAAAACTTTATCCTTGAAAAACTTGCGAAGCAGGAGTATTATTACGATTGCGGCAGAAGCCGCGACACTTGCGAAAATAAGCCCCTGCATCATTCTTCCTCCATGTTTCTGACCATTTCACGGAGGGCTTTAAGCTGTTCGGGGCTTATTTTTCCGCTTCCGATAAGGGCGGAAACCAAAAGGTCCGGCGAACCGCCGAAAAGGCGGTCGATAAGCTCGAAAGCTTCGGATTCCTGTATTTCGTTCTTTGAAACAGCGGCTTTGCAGACAAAACCCGGGTCGGCACGCAAAACAGCGCCTTTGTCGATGCATTTTTTAATGACGGTATAGGTTGTGGTCTTGCTCCAGCCGATGGATTCGCCAAGGGCGGCGGCAAGTTCCTTTGCGGTCATTTCGCCGTTTTTCCAAAGAAGTTCCATAACGCGGATCTCCGATGAAAAAAGTTTTTCGTTCATTTTTGTCACCTCTTGTTCTATTGCAGTAGAATTCTACAATTCATATTCTATCGCAATAGAA
>CAZOOL010000086.1:1965-4586 GCA_964581405.1 uncultured Oscillospiraceae bacterium
GCCCACGCTTCCGGGCGTTTCTTTTGCGGAGAAAAATTCATTTCATATTATAAATGTTATAGTATTTTGTTTTTATCCCGGTAAAAACCGGAAAAATGAAGCCGAATGCTTCAAAAATAAAAGTTTTTGATGTAAATCGCAAGAATAAGTTTACGCAAATTTAATAAAATTAATAGGATTTTTATACTTGACACTTGAGAGATAGAAGTATATAATAAGACTGTTACATTTATGTACGAAGAACAAAATTGTTCTTAAGCTCCAGCCCAATGGCGAAGGAGGGAAACAGATTATGGCAGAAATTCATGTAAAAGAAAATGAATCTCTTGACAGCGCACTCAGACGTTTTAAACGTTCCTGCGCTCGCTCCGGCGTTCTTGCAGAAGTCAGAAAGCATGAGTGCTATGAGAAGCCTTCGGTAAGACGTAAAAAGAAATCCGAAGCAGCTCGTAAGAGAAAGTATTGATTTCTAACAAAAAAGAGGATGGCGGACGGCTTTGGCTGTCCGCTTTCTTATTTTTTGGCAGAAATGGGAAGGAGAAATCGTTTTTGTCTCTTTTGAAGCCACATTACCGTTTCAACCGCATAACCGATATAACCGCAGAGGATATAAAAAAAGCAGGTGCGGGTTATCTGCTCATTGATGCGGATAATACCCTTGCTTTGCACGGTTCCCAGGAACCCATCGAAGGAATTTTCGAATGGATATCCGTAATGCGCAAAAACGGGATAGAAATTATCATCCTTTCCAATAATGAAAAAGAACGAATCGAACCTTTTGCCGAAAAGCTCGGTCTGCCCTATGTTTATAAAAGCGCGAAGCCCCTTTCAAAAGGATTTCGCATCGCCTGCGAAAAGTTCGGTGCAAAGCCGGAGGAAACTGCGGTCATCGGCGACCAGCTTTTTACGGACGTTCTCGGCGGGAACCTTTTCGGTTCAAAGGTTTTTCTTACGGAACCAATCGGCCCGGAAACGGACCCTTTTATAAAATTCAAACGCAAAATAGAAAAATATTTCAGATAATCGGAAGGAGATAATAAAATGGACAGAATCAAAAGACTTTCCGCACAGCTTCCCGAAGATATTGATGCCGCTCTTATCACTTCGGACGTAAACCGCCAGTATTACACCGGTTTCACCTCCAGTGCGGGTGCACTTCTTGTCACCAAAGAAAAAGCAGTGCTTCTTCTTGACAGCCGCTATGTTGAAGCGGGCACAAAAAAAGTAACCGATGCCGAAGTCATTCTTATGACCGATATGGCAAAACAGCTTAATGAGCTTTTTGAAGAAAACGGCGTAAAAACCATCGGAATCGAATCCGGATATATGACAGTTGAAAGCCTTTTCAGCCTTCGTAAGGTGCTTAATGTCGAAATTCTAGACGACCCGAGAATGAATGAAATCATTCTTCACCAGAGAAGAATCAAATCTGAAGAGGAAATGAAGGAAATCCGCGCCGCTCAGGCTATCACCGATAAAGCATTCCTTCATATGCTCGAGGTTATCAAACCCGGTCTTTGCGAAAAAGACCTTCAGCTCGAGCTTGATTATTATATGCTTAAAAACGGAGCTACCGGACTTGCTTTCGAGACCATTCTTGCGGCCGGCGCAAACGGTTCCATGCCTCACGCTGTTCCGAGCATGAATATCATCAAGGAAGGCGACTTTGTAACCATGGACTTCGGCGCGGCACATAACGGCTATTGTTCCGATATGACCAGAACCGTCGCGGTGGGCAAAATTTCTGAAGAACAGGAGAAGGTTTATAATCTTGTTCTCAATGCACAGCTTTCAGCCATTGACGCGGTAAGACCCGGTGTTCCCTGCAACTCCATCGATGCTGTTGCGAGAGATATGATCTACGGTGCAGGTTATGAAGGCAAATTCGGTCATGGACTTGGCCACAGCCTTGGACTTGAGATTCACGAGAACCCCAGATTCTCACCTCTTTGCTCCGATTTAACCGAAGTGGGCATCGTTATGTCCGTTGAGCCGGGTATATATCTTGACGGTCAGTTTGGCGTCCGCATCGAGGATATCGTCGAAGTTACCGAAAACGGCTGTGACGTTATCACCAAGAGCGAAAAGAAACTCATCACCCTCTAAATTTAAATCCCCCTTGTCAAAGTGAGGGTGACTTTTTGACTTCGGTCAAAAAGTCGTGGGATTCATAAAAAAACACCGGCGGCGCATGAGGAATCCCTCCACCGTGCGTACTGCAACGGCCTGCCTCCATTCAATAATGGAGGCAATATTGAAAAAGGAAGTCTTTTAATGAGATTGTTTGTTGCAATCTGCGTTTGCAGAGTGCTTTATTTCATCGGCCGCCTTATCGGAAAAGGCACCGCGAAACCCGGTGATATTGCAAGGGTTATCTGTCCGAAAGTGCTTGGCCGCCTTAAATTTGACGGCAAGGTGATCTGCATCACCGGAACTAACGGAAAAACCACTACATCCAATATGGTGACCCATATTCTCCGCGAAAACGGTTATACCGTAATCAATAACAGCTTCGGTTCAAATATGCTCGGGGGAATTACCACGACCCTTCTCACTAACTGCACCATGAAAGGTGAGGTAAAGGCGGATTTTTCTGTTCTCGAAATTGATGAGCGTTGGCT
>CAZOOL010000086.1:4686-7745 GCA_964581405.1 uncultured Oscillospiraceae bacterium
TCAACGGAAAACCCGTGAAACTCACCTTTGATGCAACCTATTTTATGTTCAACGCTGTTGCGGCGGCAGCTCTTGTTTGCAGCGCTTCCGGTCTTGAACTTGAAAAAGTTCTTGCCGCAGCCGAAACCTTTGATATCGGCGTAACAAAACGTTACGAGGAAATCACTGTTCTCGGAAGAAGATGCCAGCTCATCCTCACAAAACAAAATCCCGCTTCAATCGACCAGAGTGTTGACTTTGTTGCCGACAAGGAAGCACCCCGTACCCTTATAATTATTTCCAACAATATGTTCCATACCGAGCGTAAGGATGTCCTCTTTATGTATGACGTCGCTTACGAAAATCTCAAGGAAGTCGAGCATATCGTCATCGTCGGCAAGCGCCGCTACGATATGGCTGTCCGCCTCAAACTTGCAGATATCGACATGGAAAGGGTGCAGGTCTGCGACAAAGCTGAAGACCTTCGTTCCTGTCTTGAAAAAACTGCGGGCAATATTTACGTTATGACCTCTTCCGTTTTCTCGAATGAGGATAAAGTATTGGAGGAGCTGAAAAAATTATGAGAAGGATAAGAATACTCAACCTTTACGGCGAGGCTCTCGACCTTAACGGCGACGGCAAAAATGTTTCCGCTTTTGAAAAGCGTATTGCCGAAATGGGATATGAATATGAAACGACGGTTCTCGGTGTCGGCGATGAAATTGACGTTTCCGGCTATGATGTTGTTTTCATGACTCACGGTAAGCCCCATAACGTTTCCGCAATCAGCGAACATTTTATTAAATATAAGGAAAATATAATTAATAATATAGAGAACGGGAAGGCTTTCGTTGTCACCGGAAGTTCCAATATGCTTTTTGGAAAAAGCTTTTCCATGCTGGACGGGAAAACCTATGAGGGCATAGGACTCTTTGACTGCACGGCGGAGGAATTCGACGGCCTTTACGTAAGCGATACCGTTCTCGTTCCGGAATTTGCCCCGGAGGAAAAGATGTTCGGAACATATTACCGTTGCGAAAGCGTAAAATACGATTCACCCAACGAACACAGACTTTTCACAGTCCTCAAAGCGGACGAGGGAAAAGGCTCTATCGGTTCCGGTGAAGGCTGCCGCTATAACAATCTTTTTGCTACGTGGTGCCTTGGTCCGGTGCTCGCGCGTAACCCGATTATGATGAAAGAAGTTTTGCATTGTGTTCTCGGGGAAGATTACCGCGAGACCGACTTTTCGCTTGAAGAAAAGGCAGTGAGAATGATCCTTGAAGAGATGATTTGATGGCTTTTTTGGGCAGAAACAGAACTAAAAAATTCTTAACACCGTCTTTTTTCACAAAAGGCGGTGTATTTTTTTGACTTTTCAACTAAAATTTGCAGGAGTATAAAGAATTTCTTGCAAATTCGCTTTTGCGTTGTAATACGCTGTAATGATTTTACGATAATGCATATTTATACATATATTGTGTATAATATGCATAAATTTGGTATAAAATCTGAAACGGGACCAGATGGGCAAAAATACCCCAAAAACCGTTAAAAACAAGGTTTTTATATCGAAAACGTCAATAATAATTTACGATGCTAAAGTGAAAATGCGTTGTAAAAAAACAGGTGTGTTTATGGCGAAAACAAAATAAAATTTAAAAATTCAGATTTTCTTTCATTTTTTGCTTGACATTTGAATAAAATGAGTATAATATACTACTTATCACAATGAAACTTTGATTGCCAAGAATTTCATTGAAGGTGAAATTAACAATTTGAATGAGGTGAAATCAATGAAACTTAACAAAATCCTTGCTCTGATCCTTGCATTTGTAATGGTATTCAGCTTCGCAGCCTGCAGCAACGATGAACCTGTTTCAAGCGGCGACGGTGATAACCAGAGCTCCGTAAGCGGCGACAACGCTGTGGCCGAAGGAAGAACGCTTAACGTTCACATCACCGCGGCAATCGACTCCATCGACCCTGCATATACTTCCGCAGGCGATGACTTTGAAGTAATCGGCCAGATGGTCGAAGGTCTTTTCCAGTGTGATGCTTCCGGTGCGGCAATCCCCGGTATGGCAGAAACCTATTCCGTTGATGAAAACGGTACCTGGACCTTCAACCTCCGTGAAGCTTACTGGTCCAACGGCGATCCCGTAACTGCTGATGACTTTGTATATGCATGGCAGAGATGCTTCACCATCCCCGCGGAATATGTATTCCTCTTTGAAACCGCGGGTATCAAAAACGCCGGCGCAATCATTTCCGGTGAAAAAGACGTATCCGAACTCGGCGTTTATGCCGTTGACGATAAAACTCTTGTAGTTGAATTCGACGTTCCTTGCGCATTCTTTGATTCTCTTATGTTCTTCCCGGTATTCTATCCCGTCAACAGAGCGTTTGCTGAAGAATGTGGTGACCTTTACGGTTCCGCTCCGGAATATTATCTTTCCAACGGTCCGTTCATGCTTTCCGCATACACCCCCGCAGCGACCGAATTCTCCATGGTTAAAAACGAAAATTACTGGGATGCAGATGCAGTTGAACTTGCAGGTCTTACCTATAAAGTAATCCTCGACTCCCAGCAGGCATATCTTGCATATCAGAGCGGCGAGCTTGACGTTTGCGTTCTTTCTTCTGAACTTGCAGAAATTTTCAAAGCCGACTCTGAATTCCTTGCAACCGAATCCGGCTATCTCTGGTATATGTCTCCTAACGTAAGCAAGGGCGGAGCAATGGCAAACGTAAATATCCGCAAAGCAATCGGTAAAGCATTCGATAAAAATGCAGTTTGCGACAACATCCTCAGAAACGGTTCCGTTCCCGCTGATTTCTGCATTCCTGTAGGTCTTGCAACCGGTCCCGACGGTCTTGATTACCGTGAGTCCTCAGGTCTTACCTATAACGAATACAACGTAGCAGAAGCACAGGCACTTTGGGCAGCAGGACTTGCCGAACTCGGCGTTGATTCTGTTGAACTTACCCTTATCTTTGATGATGAGGAATCCGTAAAACTCGTTGCTGAATTCATTCAGCAGGAACTCCAGACCAACCTTCCCGGTCTTACCATCACC
>CAZOOL010000087.1:0-7715 GCA_964581405.1 uncultured Oscillospiraceae bacterium
CCCCACTTCCTCGCCATCACCACCCCAACAATACGGTCCGTAAATTTTTCCGCCCGTATTGATGATATAATTATGGCTTTCGCATCCATTTCCTTCAGTATTCCTACCAATCCCCTCTTAATCCCCCTCTCGCATCACTCAAAAATACAAAAATCAAAATCCAAAGAAAAACAGATTCTTTTTCCACCCATTTCAGTTTTCTCTTTTTACCTTATTTATATAGAGATGGACTTTGTCGAATAAAAAAACGTTTTTTATCATAATTTTTCCGAATTTTTATAAAAAACAGGAACAGGCACAAAAAGTGCCTGTCCCTGTTTTTATCATTTCAATTTTTCGCCTTATCTTATAAAATCAGGTTACAATTTTGGTTGCGGCATCGGTGCCGTCGTCCTCATAAACATGGAACGTCTCAAAATCAAGACCGATCTCATCGCCGACTTCGTATTCATCATAAGTTTCGGGCGGTGCGATAACGCGAACGCCTTTTCCGTTGGGAAGGCGGATATAGCAGTCGTTAACGTCACCCATGAAGGTCTTGTTTTCCATAACGCCGTGGAGCTTTCCTCCTTCACGGCAAAGATGAATGCTTTCGGGACGAATCGCCACAACAACGTCACCGGTAAGTTCGCCATCGTAATCAAGGGTCTGGTCAGTATCCCTGATGGTGATTTTTCCATTTTCAGAAATCGCGTGAATAAAGTCGATTTTGCCGACAAAAGCCGCAACAAACTGGTTCGCGGGTTTGCGGTAAATTTCCATGGGGTTGCCAACCTGCTGAATAATGCCGTCGTTGATAACGATAACCTTATCGGACATGGTCATTGCTTCGATCTGGTCATGGGTTACGTAAACAACGGTGATGCCGAGCTTCTTCTGAATTTCCTTGATTTCAAAACGCATATTTTCGCGAAGCTTTGCATCGAGGTTGGAAAGCGGTTCATCAAGGAGAAGAAGGTTCGGTTCCGCAACAAGAGCACGCCCAAGAGCAACACGCTGCTGCTGTCCGCCGGAAAGCTGGGAAGGAATTCTGTCAGCGTACTGGCTGAGGTGAACAACTTCCATAATTGCATCAACTTTCTCTTTGATGATATCTTTCGGAACCTTCTTTATCTTGAGCGGATATGCAATATTATCAAAAACCGTCATATGGGGCCAAACCGCATAGCTCTGGAATACCATTCCGATATCGCGCTTTTCCGGAGGAACAAAAACCTTATCGGAGCTTACAACTTTATCGTCAATGGAAATGGTTCCGGAAGTGGGCTTTTCGAAACCGGCAAGCATTCTGAGCATGGTGGTTTTTCCACAGCCGGAAGGTCCAAGAAGAGTGATAAATTCCTTATCCTCAAAAACCTGGTTAAATTCTTTAAGAACTTCAACATTGCCGAAGCATTTTCTGACTTTATCTATTTTAATCGTTGACATCGAGTTATCCTCCTTTTGTTAAATCGAGAATTTGCCTTTGGTGACTTTGTTGAGTATCCAGTTTACGACCACGACAAAGATAAGGATGGCCGCCGCCATTGCCGAAGCGGTCTGCTGGCTGTGGTACGTCTGGTACTGATAAAGCTCATAACCGATGGTCTTCGTGTCGGTGGAATAAAGCAGAGTCGACATTGTAAGTTCATAGAAGCAGGGCATGAATATGAGGAACCAGCCGGCAACAACCGATGGCCCTATCAGCGGCAAGATGACGTCCTTAAACCTTCGGAGCCATCCTGCGCCGGAAATCTGCGCTGCTTCCTCAAGGGATTCATGTATCTGCGTCATTGCGGAAACAATCGTTCGCATACCCATAAGGAGATATTTGATCATATATGCAACGATGATGATGAAAAGCGTATTATAAATATTGATACCGAATTTGCCGTTCATGGTCATGATAAGACCGAGGGCAATAACGATACTCGGGGTTCCGGAACCGACGGTGATGAGAAAATCCGGAATTTTTCTTCCGCGGGCTCTCGTTCTGGTAAGAAGGTAAGCCATGGTACAGGAAATAATGATACCGAGGGTCGCCGCAACGGAAGCGGCAATAATGGAGTTCTTTGCGGAGTTGAGGATCTGTTTTCTGGTGAAAACGACCTGCCAGTATTTGAGGGTGAAGTTTCCGGCTTCAAAAAGGTCTTTGCCCATATTTACGGTAAAGGAAGTTGCGAAAACGGTTGCAAAAGGAATAACAACAACAATTATCGCAAAAATAATAACCGCGACAGTCGCAGGAATACGCCATTTGCCAAGGTCAACAATATTGGGACGGACGGATTTGCCGGAAACCGTTATGTATTGTTTGCGGCCAACAACGAAGGTTGAAAGATAAAGAACCAGGTTTGCGATGAGCATAAGGAAAACCGCAAGAGTGGTCGCATCCGAAAGACCTTCGCTGGAACCGATATATACGAAGTCAATAATACGGGTGGTTACGGTATCAACATTGCCCGGTGCGCCGATAATGGAAGGAATACCATAGCAGGAGGCAGCGGATACGAAAACCAGAAGAGCCGCCGCAACGATACTCGGCGCCATCATCGGAAGAGTGATGGTCGCAACGGTTTTAAGCGGCGATGCGCCGGAAATCTTGGAAGCTTCCTCGAGGGAGGGATCCATGTTTTCCATGGCTCGGGAAATAGTTATAAATGCATATGGATAATAGAATGTCGTAAGAACC
Source organism: uncultured Oscillospiraceae bacterium (assembly GCA_964581405.1). GTDB lineage: Bacteria > Bacillota > Clostridia > Oscillospirales > Ruminococcaceae > UMGS1668. Next base: position 2,672 of record CAZOOL010000087.1, read on the forward strand.
CAGATAAGACCGCCAACGCTGTAAATATTGAACGGATTTTCGGCAAGACCGAAAAGTTCCGCAAGAAATACGTTAAGGGTGCCAACTTTCGGGTTAAGAAGACGCAACCATGCCATTGCGCCGACGTACGGCGGGACCATATAGGTCATTACAAACAAGGTGCGGAAAAACTTTTTGAAATAAAGGTTGGTTCTGCCCACAAGCCAGGCAAGCGGGAAAGCGATAATAACGCCCAGAATCATGGAAGCGCCCGCAGTTATGACTGTATTTTTAAGAGCGGTCCAGTTAAGCTTATAGGAATAAACCCGCTGGAACGCTTCAAAGGAAAAGCTTCCGTCCGGGAAGAATGCTCTGAATACAAGATAGAGAAGCGGGAATACTTCAAAAATTACAAGAAAAGAAATGATTGCGAAGATCAAAAGCCATTTTATATCAAAATAAAACTTTTTTGAGACGGGCTTTACCGCTGCCGCAGGATTCGCCATAACATACGCCCCTTTACAATGGATTTGCAAATTGCCCGGCGGGAAAAAGCCGCCTAAAAAGTGCAAGGGAAGGGCGCTTTTGAAAAAGCGCCCTTCGCACTCAGTTCAGAAAATCGTTCTAAATTAAATAACGCCGTTTCAATTATTCGGGAATTTTTACTTTCTCTTCAAATTTGGTACGGACTTCGGAACGGTTCTTGTAGCAGAATTCCCAGTCAACGGACAATACGTTTTTAAGAATTTCGGAGGTTGCGATTGCATCATAGGGAGGCTCCGGATAATCGGATCTTACGGAATGCATCCAACCGGCTACGATTGCGGACTGACCATCGAGAGAAAGGAACCAGTCGGTGATGACTTCGCATGCTGCGGAGTTTGCGTTTGCGCTCATTTCATCGGTGATGGTCATGATAGGAGAAGGACATACGATAGTACCGTCGGTCGGATAGATGCAGGCGATGGAAGAACCTTCTTCTTCTCTCTTTTTAAGAACGGATTCTTCGAGGATCATGATTTCTTTGCACTCGCCGGTTTCAAGTTTGGTAAGAGCAACGGAACCGGATTCGACCATAACTTCCTGTGCAGAAAGAGCATCGAAATATTCATAGCCGTAGGTGCTGCTGAGGCCTACTGCGGAAGCAAGAGCGGTACCGGAAGTAAGCGGGTTGGACATGGAGATCATGCCTTTGAGGTCAGGATCGTTTGCGAAATCATAGAAGGAAGTTGCAACTTCGTCTTCGCTGTAAAGCTCGGGGTTATAAGCAAGAACCATGTTACTGATACGTACGGGGTACCAATAGCCTTCGGGGTCATAATCAAAAGCAAGATTTACTTTTTCAGGGGAATCATAAGCATGGAGAAGGCCGAGCTCTTTGAGTTCAAGAGCATAAGCGGGTTCCGCAACCATAAGGATGTCGCAGCCGAGTTTTCCGCCTTCAAGCTCTGCGGTAACTTTGGACTGGATGGTGCCGGTGCCGCCCTGGAAGAATTCGATCTCACAGTTCGGGAAAACGGTATCAAGGGTTACCTGAAGAGCTTCGATGATGTCCTGATACATGGAAGTGTAGATAACTACTTTTCCGGTTACTTCTTCGTGGATTTCAAGATCGTCAGTATCGATACCGGTCTGGGTGGGGCCGCAGGCGGCAAGGCTGAGGGTCATGATTGCAGCCATGAGAATGGCAAATAATTTTTTCATGATAGTTCCTCCTTGAATAAGTCAGATGATAATGATAAAGTAATTTATCACAAGACCATTATAATACAGTTTTGTTTTTGATTCAATTTTCAAAAAAGTAGAATATCGCACACAATTTTTGGTGAAAAAGTCAATAGATATTTAAAAATATCACAAAATCATCACAAAACATATTATAAAAATCTCATTTTGCCTAAAAACGAAACTTTTTAAAACATATTTGGAGAAAAGCATAATTTTCAAGCACAAAAAAATCGCTCCGCAACTTTCGTTGCGAAGCGTTCTTCGTGGTGAGCCATCGGGAATTCTCACCTTTACACCTTGATTAAAAGAACTCGTAAAAACATTCATTCGAATCGTTTATCTATTTACCAATACGGTTTTTGATAATTTTAAGTATAAAAAAATCAAAGGCTCTGCTTGTTAGCAGAGCCTTTTTTACGGAATTTTAAAACAGAAAAGCAACCGCACTGCGAGTTCTTTTTGTTTTATTCTCCTACCGCTTTTGTGGTGAGCATGGTATGGATAAGTTTCGTCATGCTTGCTTTACCCATTTTTGTTTCACCTTCGCCAAGACGAAGAACTTTTTTATCATCTTTAGTACATGGTTTCCATTCCGGAAGATCATCACCGTTCGGGTCACCGGATTTTACGAAATTGCAAAGATACGAAACCATCTCTTCGGAAAGTTTATAATCCTTCTCTTCCATCGGGCGCCAGCAGTTCGGAAGTGTTCCGAACCAATACCAAAGGTCGCTGCTGTGCCATGCGCCGTTTTCATCGCCCGGAAGCATTCTGTCGAAGAACCAGACATAATTTTTAAGACTGTTTTTTATTCCCCATTTTTTTGCCATGGAATAAAGGATCGGCGGCATCATGTCGTGGCTTGTTGAACCCGTCATATATGGAACCTTCTTTGCTGAAGGGATTTCCGGGATAAAAATCCCGTCCTTTACCGGAACTGTGGCCATGTTTCCGCCTTTTATTTCTTTCTGACCCTTCTGCCATTCCTCAAAAAGTTTTTCCGGCGGAACAGCTCGGAATTCCTCAAGATTTTTACAGCCGCAGCGGCTCATTATTTCTTCCCAGAATGCAAAGTTCTTTTCCGCCTTACCCATAAGGATATGTCCGGCTCCGCCGCCGCTTGACATTACAGCACCCTTGAAAAGTCCTTCGGAAAGCCGGCTCTGACAAAGATACTGTACGCTCATAGCACCGGCGCTCTGACCCATAATTGTAATTTTTTCCGGGTTTCCGCCAAAAGCGGAAATATTGTTTTTCACCCATTCAAGGGCTGTAAGCTGATCAAAAAGCCCGTAGTTGCCGGTGTGACCGGCTTCCTGCTGAAGTTCCGGAAGGCAGGCGAATCCCAGCGCACCAAGGCGATAGTTGATCGTTACGCCAATAACGCCTTTTTTAGGCCAGACAGGGTCGTCAAACTGTTTTTCGTGGGCGCAGCCGCCGCGAAAGCCTCCTCCGTGGATATAAACAAGAACCGGGAGCTTGCTGTTTTCGTCTGCGGTTTCCGGCGTCCATATATTAAGAAAAAGGCAGTCCTCGCTGTAAGTATAGGTTTCACCTTTGCGAAACTCATTATAGTAAAATACTTTTTTGATGTTCTTTTCTTCGTCATAAAAAGAACGGGGCTGATAACAACAATTACCGTAAGCGGACGCATCATAGATGCCTTCCCATTCGGTCACAATTTTCGGGTATTCCCATCTTCCGGCAGTGGCATAACGAATGCCTTTAAATGCGGTAACGCCCGGAATGCGGCAATTTGTTCCTTTTATTTTTCCGCAGGGTGTTTCAATTATTTTTTCCATAAAGATTGCCTCCGAAGGATATTACTGCTGTTCTTTCTGTGCGGCCTTGAATTCGGCAAGCTTTGCTCTGGTTTCCGGGCTCATGTTCCAGAGGAATTTGAAAGCTGCCCAGGATCCGAGAATGAAAATTCCCGGAAGAAGGATGCAGAGAACTTTAATACCTGCAACCGTTCCTGCGGACTGCACGGCAAGATCGCTGTCATATCCTACCCAGCCGAGCATAAGAACCGCCGCAGAGTTGCCGATTGTCTGACCGACACGGCGGGAAAGGTTGAAAGTTCCATAAATGGAACCTTCTGTGCGTTTTCCGGTGATCATTTCGTTATAGTCGATAGCTTCGCCAACAAGTCCCCACTGCATATAAATGGACATGCATGCAAGGCCCATTGCCATATTGCTGACAATAATATGTACATACGGGTTGATATACATTACCATATGAAGTGCAAAGAGCGAAACATACATGACTGAACCGATGAGAAGTCCGTAACGGATAAATCTTTCAAGTCCGAATTTTTTCGCAAGCTTCGGTCCGAAGATAAGAGTAAGAAGCATCAGCGGCATGGTAAGAATGGAACCATAAGTTACCAGCGCAAGGTCATCATAAACAACGGTGAACATATAGTTGGTAAGGGTGTTTCCGACATACTGCATGGTGCAGATGCAAAGCCCATGAACGCAAAGAGCGAGGAAAGGTCTGTTTACCCTGAAAACATTGAGAATATCGGTGACCTTGATGCTTTCGGCCTTCTCTTCGGAAGTTTCAGCAACGTTGCGTTCCTCGGTAAGAGCATAATGCGCAAGGCACATCACAAGACCGATAACCGCACAGATGGAAGCGCCTATGGCATAACCTGTGGGGTCGGTCTGGCCAAAAGCCTTGATTATAAGAGGCATAACCATAACGGGAATCATATTACCGACGGCTGAACCAAAACCTCTTGCTGAAGAAAGAGAAGCACGTTCCTGATCATTATCTGCCATTGCGGAAAGAAGAGAACCCATGGGGATGTTAAACATGGTGTAACATCCTTCATAAAGGATCTTAAGTCCGAAAAGAGCTGCAATAAGAGCAACTCCGTCAAAAAGCGAAGGAACAGACCAGAGCGCAATGAAACTTACACAAACAAGAGGTGCACTTTTGAGAAGCCATGGACGGAATTTGCCTTTTGGGTTGCGGTTTTTCGCAAAAGATTTATCCATAAGAGCGCCCATGATAGGGTCGTTGATGAAATCCCATACATTCCAGATTACCAGAAGAATACTGAGCAACGCTGTATCCACTTTGAGGGCATCAGTACAATACATAGCAAAGGTACTTCCCATGATCGCAAAGGTCATGCAGCCACCTGCATCTCCCAGACCGTAACCAATTTTATGTTTTGCCGTAAGGCCTCCGGCGTTTTCTGCCAAACGCTTTTTAAACATTTTTTCTCCCCATTTCCTTTATATTCACCGTTTTCGGCTGTTATACAAAGCATATCACATTTTATTTATTTAATCAACAAACTCACATCTATATAAAAAACGTTTCA
>CAZOOL010000088.1:0-7712 GCA_964581405.1 uncultured Oscillospiraceae bacterium
AGCCTTTCTGCGGCCGTAAATTTTGCACGAAAAAAGCACCCTTGCGGGTGCTTTTGCTTTTTGCTGTTTACATGGATTCCGGAACGGAAACCTTGAGCATGGTGAGAACGTTTCTGATAACGGTTCTGGTTGCGGCGCAAAGGGCGATTCGCGCGAACATGACGTCCTCGCTTTCGCCGCGGACGCGGCAGGCGTTATAGAATTTATGGAACATGGTGGCAACGTCGATGGCGTATTTGGTGATTCTTGAAGGATCGTATGCCTTGACGGATTCCTCGATTTCGCCGGGGAATTTCGCAAGCTCGATAATGAGGGAAAGTTCTTCCGGCTGGGTGTAATTACAGCAGGAAATATCCTCTTTTATTTCGACGCCTTCTTCAGCAAGCGCGCGGAGAATGGAGCAAATTCTTGCGTGGGCATACTGAACGTAGTAAACCGGGTTGTCGTTGGTGTTTTTAACCGCAAGACCGAGGTCAAAAAGAAGGTGGGTATTCGGTTCGCGCATATTGAAAAGGAATCTTGCGGCGTCGATCGGTACTTCCTCGAGAAGGTCGGTGAGGGTGATGGCCTTGCCGGTACGTTTGCTCATTCTTTCGGGTTTGCCGTCACGCATAAGTTCAACAAGCTGCATGAGAACAACGTCGAGTTTATCGCCGTCAAGACCGAGAGCATCCATTGCGCCTTTGAGTCTTGCGACGTGGCCGTGGTGATCCGCGCCCCAAACGTTGATTACTTTGTCAAATCCGCGTTCCGCAAATTTATTGTAATGGTAAGCGATGTCGCCGGCAAAATAGGTGGGGTTGCCATTGGCGCGGATGATAACGTCGTCCTTGAGCTCAAGGGCTTCGATCTGTTTGTCGGTTTTGCCTTCGGCCTTGAAACGCTCGGTAAGAACCTGTGCGTTCTTATACCAGAGTGCGCCGTCCTTTTCATAGGTAAGTCCCTTATCGGTAAGGATTTTTACGATTTTGTCGATGGAACCGTCATTATAGAGGCTGCTTTCGCGGAACCATACGTCATAGTCGATGCGGTATTTGCCAAGGTCGCGCTGAAGTCCCTCGACGTTTGCGGGAAGAGCATATGCGACGAGAGCCTTTCTTCTTTCGGCGGAATCTGCCTCGAGGTATTTATCGCCGTTGATTTCGGCAAATTCTTTTGCCCTGACTTTGATATCCTCGCCGTGATAGCCGTCCTCCGGGAATTCTATCGCGTCTTCGCCGAGATAGAGCTGGAGGTATCTTGCCTCGAGGGATTTGCCGAATTTTTCGATCTGGTTGCCGGCATCGTTGATATAGAATTCGCGGGTAACTTCATATCCTGCCCATTTCATTGCTTCCGCAAGACCGTCGCCGATGGCGCCGCCGCGGGCATTGCCCATGTGCATGGGACCGGTGGGGTTTGCGGAAACGAATTCGACCATGACTTTTTTGCCTTCGCCCATATTTCCGGTGCCGTAGGCTTCTTTTTCGGAAAGGACGGCGGAAACGGTTTCTGCATACCAATGGGAATCATAGAAAACGTTGAGGAAGCCGGGTCCGGCGACCTCCGCTTTTTCAAAATAGGTTCCCTCGAGATTGATATGGGGAAGAATTGCGTCTGCAATCTGGCGGGGCGCTTTTCGGAATGCCCTTGCGGAAACCATTGCCACGTTGGAGGCGAGGTCGCCGTTTTTGTTATCCGCGGGGATTTCGATATTGAATTTAGGGATCTCGCCTTCCGGAAGTTCACCGGCGGCGATGGCGGCATTCACCGCTTTTTCGATAAGTTCTCTGTACTGCGCTTTGGCTTCCGCCACTAAATTACGCATTTTCTTCACACTCCTTGACTACTATGTTAACTTCATTTTCGCTTGCAAACATGGCATTGATATCCATGGAATATTTGAAATTAAGGATCCCGCCGTTATCCTCAAGGCCGTTTTCGATTCCGTAGCCCTGAATACCCATTATCCAGTCGGCATAGCCGTTGTCATAATGGCATTGATGGCGCTCGCCCTTTTCAATGATGAGCTGCTGGCTGCGTTTTCCGCTGCGGGTCATGGTGACCCTTTTGTCCCCTTCGATTTTGAGAAGGGTCTTCATGGTGGGTTCGGTATCCTCCTCGTCCATTTCGTCGTAACAGAGATAGAGGATATCGCGCCTTTTATAATAGCGACCCTTGGTCATGATTTCGATGGTGTCTTTTTCGCCGTCGACTTCCTGGGTGCCTTTTATCATTATAATAACGTCTTTTTTCATTAAACTATCCTTTCAAATCAGGCTCCTTTGTGCAAAGGGAACTGTCACCGCAGGTGACTGAGGGATTGCAACCTTGTCCGGTTGTTTTCGGGCGGATATATCCGCCCCTACGTTTTATGTGTGTTTTATCTTAAAGTTCCTCTATTTCAACCCTCGTGACGTCCGAAAGTTCTTCACCGAGGAATTCTTTGCCGAGTTTTGCGAAGCCTTCGACCTTATCGGTTACGAAGAACTTCATACTGCCGATTTTTTTCGTTACGGAAAGCATATCCTTTTCGTCGAGCAGTTCCTTTGCGGCGATGGCGGCCTCTTTTCCGGAATCAATAAGATTGAGCCGGTGTTCCGTAATGGAATCTATAAGATTATAAAGCAGAGGATAGTGGGTGCAGCCGAGTATAAGGGTATCTATATCCTTGCCGTTGAATGCGGAAAGATAATCCTTTGCCACAAGGCGGGTAACCTCACAGTCGGAAGCAAAGTATCCGTTTTCCACCAAAGGAACAAAGAGCGGGCAGCCTTTGCCGGTGAAATGAGCTTCCGGCATCAGCTTCGCCGTGAGTTTTTCATAAGAACCGCTGGCAACCGTGGTCGCCGTTGCGATAAGCCCGATATTCTTGTTCTTCGTTGCGGAAACGGCGGCTTTTACGGTGGGTTCGAGAACGCCCATGCAGGGAACGCTTCTCCCTGCACCGATATTTTCGCCAAGAACGGAGCTTACGGTTCCGCAGGCAACGAGTATCATCTTTACGTTCTGTTTTTCAAGGAAATCCATGCACTGCTTCGCGTATTCTTTTATGATATGCGGGCTTCTGCTGCCGTAAGGCACCCTGCCCGTATCGCCGAAAAAGACTATGTCTTCCCCGGGAAGTATGCGCCTTAACTCCCTGACAGCGGTAAGCCCGCCGAGCCCGGAATCAAAAACGCCGATGGGTCTGTTATCCATATCATCATACCTTTCGTGAAAGGTTGGTTTAGTTACTGTAGGGGCGGATATCATCTGCCCGAAAGCCTCCATGAGGAGGGATTTTTTATTCTGCCGCCAGTTCCAGAAGCTTATCAATAAGCCCGGCGTAGCTTATGCCGGAATCCATCATCAGTTTGGGATACATGGAGATATTGGTGAAACCCGGAAGAGTGTTCGGTTCGTTGAGAACGGTTCTTCCTGTTTCGCTGTCGATAAGGAAATCCACCCTCGTAAGTCCGGCGCAGCCGAGGACTTTATACGCTCTTTTTGCTGTTTCACGGATATCCTCCGCTTTTTCATCGGAAATGCGGGCTTTGAGGAAGGTTTCGCTTTCATCGTTGAAATATTTTGCGTCGTAGCTGTAAAATTCATCCGCGGGGACGATTTCGCCCGGTCCGCCGACGGAAAGCTCGTCATTGCCGAGCACGGCACACTCAACCTCGATGGGGTTGAGCACGGCTTCCTCGATGATGATTTTTACGTCGTGCTCAAAGGCAAGCTCCATAGCCTTCTTGAGCATATCGGCGGATTTGACTTTTGAAATGCCGACGGAAGAGCCTGCGTTTGCGGGTTTTACGAAAACCGGCCAGCCGAGTTCCTGCCCAACGGCTTTTTCCGCTTCGGAATAGTCAACGTTTCCGCGGAAATAGGTCAGCCATTTTACCTGTTCAATGCCTGCGCCTTTAAGAAGAGTATGGCAGACATCTTTATCCATACAAGCGGCGGAAGCAAGCACCTTGCAGCCCACATAGGGGAGTCCGGCGATTTCAAGAAGACCCTGCATGGTGCCGTCCTCGCCGTTTCTTCCGTGAAGAACGGGAAAAACGACGTCGATATAAAGGTCTTTCCAACCGTTTTCGGTTTTTACCATTGCGCCGTGAACGCTTCTGTCCGGGCAGATATATGCTTTTTTAAGTTTTTCGGTATCGGAATCCCATTTATGAGCGCGAACATTTTCGATGTCGCCGTCATAAAGATACCATTCGCCGGTTTTTGTGATGCCGAGAAGCACAACGTCATATTTCTCCCTGTCGATATTCTCCCATACGGAAGAAACAGACATGCAGGAAACGTCATATTCGCTCGAAACTCCGCCGAAAAGCAGAGCAACGGTTTTCTTTGCCATATATAAAACCTCTTTTCGGTTTTTATTAGATTCCCCACAGGGGGAATCCGAAAAACGGAACGGTCAAGACCGTTCCCTGCGGTTTGGGTTCTGAGATAATCAAAATTCCCCTGCAAGGGTTTCGAGAACGCCCATATAGGTTCCTGCCGGGTCGCCGAGGAATCTTTCCTTCACCGCAAGGGCCTGTTCCCTCGTGGGCATGAAAAGCGAAAGATCCATAAGGTCGGTGCCGATATCGGTTACGCGCATATGGATCATATAGCCGTCCTCGGTTTTTGTTATTGAAACAAGGTTTTCCTTTTCTATGCGGCGGCGCTGGATTATATTCCTTGCGCTGAGAAGGGATTTTTCCCTTACGGAAAGGGGAAGATCCCCCTGAAGGGTTCTTGCGGCGGCTTTTCCTGTTTCGGTAACGGTATATTCGTTGATGCCGGAATCCGTTTTAAAGGAAACGACGCAGTCCGTTTCCCTGAGTTCGGCAAGGGCATCGGCAAATTCAAAATAGTTTGCCGTTCCGTCCGAAAGTATGGCTTCGGTCATTTCATCGAAGCTCATTGGCTCGCCGATTTCTGTAAGGATATGGCAAATAAGTATTCTTATTTCTCTTCCTTCCGTAAGTCCGCCGGGTCTTATTCCGGCGGTAAAGGTTTCTTCCATTCTGCCGCTCCTTTTTCAGTAAAGTTTTTTCGAGTATATTTCTGTATAACGGAGAATACCGTCGGCATTTTCCGATTTCATAAGGCTTATTCTTTCTGCCCGGAAAGGCTTTTTCGGAAGACGTTTTATAACGGCTTCCTTATCGAAATCCCTGCCGGAGCAAAATTTCCTCGCAAGGGTGATATGAGGAACATATTCCCTTTCTTCGGGCTCAAAGCCATGCGCCCGCAGCTTTTCGGAAACTTCTTTCTGCAATGAAAAAAGACTTTCGTTTTCTTCGATTCCAGCCCAGAAAATGCCTTTTTCAAAAGTACCGGTGTCTTTCGTTTTTATATCGAAAGAGGGAAATTCGATTTCGGAAAGGGCGTTTTCCGCTTCTTCGGGTCGATTTGTTTCTCCGATGAAAACGAGGGTAAGATGGAGATTTTCCTTCGGGGAAAATTTGCCTTCGGAAGTTTCTCTTGCTTTTTTACCGGCGGCAAAAAGGGCGTTTTTTGTTTCATCATCGGGGCAAATTGCCGTAAAAAGACGCATTTTCCGCCTCCGTTTAACTCACAAGCGGAGGGACTTTTTTCAGGAAAAGTCCCTCCGCAGGCAATATTTCAATCAGTCGGTTTTAACGCATTTATGCGGGATTTCGTGCTTCTGGAAAAGCTGGCCGCAGCGGGTGCATTTCCACGCCCAGGGGTGTTCGCCGGTGAATTCAAGGGGACCTTTGCAGTCAACGTATTCCGGTTCGGCGGCTTTTGCTTCTTCTTTATGCTTTGCTTCGCCTGCCGCCTGTGCAATGCGCTGTTTGCGTTCTTCCGCACGCTTGCGATAGAATTCAGGGTCGTAAGCGGTCATGCCTTCGCCGTCCATTTCGGGCTTTTGCATATTTTCGGGCTTGCGCTCCTGTTTTTCGTGTACCGGAGGAACGTATTCCGTTACGGTGTATTCTTCCTCCTCTTCCTCCGCGGGTTCCGATGCAGGAGTTTCCGGGGCGGCTTCTTCAGCAGGCTCTTCTTCGGAAACTTCTTCCTCTTCGATAACTTCCTCGACGGGCTCTTCGACGATAACTTCTTCCTCTTCGGGAACGGTTTCTTCGATTACAGGCTCTTCGATGATTTCCTCGATTGCTTCCTCCTCGACTTCCGGTTCTTCAACAACGGGTTCCGGAGCCTTATCGCGTTTCGGGGCAAAGGGATTCACCCATTCCTCATCCGGAACGGATTTATAGGGATTCGGTGCGGGAACGGCTTCCGGTTGGGGTTCGGAGATGGGTTCCGGTCTTACGGGTTTATAAGGATTAACGTAGGGTGCCGGAGCAGGTGCCGGTGCGGTCTGCATGGGCTGCTGGGGCATTGCGTAAGGATTTTGCTGATACTGGGGCATCTGGTTTGGCATTGCGTAGGGGTTCTGCTGATACTGGGGCATCTGCTGAGGATTTTGCTGATACTGCATCTGCTGCTGGGGCATTGCATAGGGATTCATATAGGGGTTCATATAGGGATTCGGAGCCATCTGTACCGCTGCAACGCGCTGGGCGATAAGGTTTTCCATCTCTACGCGGAATGCGGCAAGCTCCGCTTTGATGCTTTCGGCGGTATCGTCCGCAATTTCTGCCCGGAGTTCGTCAAGACCTGCTTCGGCTTCTTCCGGTTCGGAAATTGCCGCAAGGGCAACGGCGGTTTTTGCGGCAACTTTCGCGTTGTTGTAAACAAGCTCGATGTTTGCGTCAAGGCTCATGCCGCCGGTCATCTCTTTAACAAGAGTAAGAAGGAAAGGAGTGAGCTCCTTGCCCTTGATTCCGTTCTCGTCGGCTTTTTTTACGGCGATTTCAATGGCTCTGTCGGCCATGCCTTTTGAAAGAGCGTATTCCTTGGGAATGGGGTTGCCGACGAGCATACCGCCGTGAATTCCGCAGTCGAGCTTTGCTTTGAATGCCGCGGCAAGCTCCTGCGGGGAATCAATGCGGTAATCAACTTCAAAACCGCTTTCCCTGCAATAGAAAGCGGGAAGCTCGTTTGTGCCGTAGCCGATTACCGGAACGCCTTTGGTTTCAAGATATTCAAGGGTGAGCCCGATATCAAGAATGGACTTTGCGCCGGCGCAAACGACCATAACGTCGGTTCTGCCAAGCTCTTCAAGATCGGCGGAGATATCCATGGTGGTTTCGGCGCCGCGATGAACGCCGCCGATGCCGCCGGTGGCAAAAATTTTGATTCCCGCCATTGCGGCGATGATCATGGTGGAGGCGACGGTCGTTGCGCCGTCAAGACCCTTTGCCGCAAGAACGGGAAGGTCGCGGCGGCTTGCCTTGGTTATCTTCTGGCCTTTTTTGCCGAAATATTCTATTTCTTCGTTGGAAAGACCGACTTTATACTTTCCTCCGATTATTGCGATAGTTGCGGGAACGGCGCCTTCGGAACGGATGATGCTTTCGACCTTTCTTGCGGTCTGTACGTTCTGGGGATAGGGCATTCCGTGGCTGATGATAGTGGATTCCAGTGCGACGACAGGTTTTCCGTTTTCAAGGGCGGATTTTACCTCCGGCGCGATATCAAGATACTTTGCAAGATTCATGAGATTTTGGCTCCTCCTTCATAGGCGAACTTTTACATATAATATAATAATAAAAATAGTGCCCTTTGTCAAATAGTAATTGCGGAAAGATGAGAAATTGGGTATAATGTTGTTAAAAAAGCTCCTCGGAGGAGGAGCTGTCACCGAAGGTGACTGAGGCGGG
>CAZOOL010000089.1:0-7618 GCA_964581405.1 uncultured Oscillospiraceae bacterium
AAGGCATATAAACAACAATTTATTATATAATTGTTATTGAATGTTTTGCAGGATTTGAAAAAATATCCTTCATTAACATTAAAAACAAAATGTTATTCCCTTGACAAATATATTTGTATTATGATATTATATAAAAAATAAATCTTTAAAAGACGATACAGAGAGATCGGCAAGGTTTGGAATATCATTTCTGGCGCTGTGCATTGGATTGCGGTGCCGTAATTTTTGTATGCATATCCGCCGGCGAAATCTGTTCGTCTGCGGATTTTTTATTTGAAAGGATATTCGATAATGGCAGATATAAAAGATATTAAAAGAATTGAATTCGTTTCCGCTTTCGCCGATGATCGTTTCTTTGCTGAAGTGACCTCTGCGGAAGAATCTTCTGTTTCCGCCTTTCCAAAATATGCTGTATTCCCCGGTTTTTGCGACGTGCATGTGCATTTTCGTGAACCGGGCTTTTCTTATAAAGAAACCATTGCGACGGGTTCCGCGGCGGCGGCTCGTGGCGGATACACCTCCGTTTGCACAATGCCGAACCTTGACCCGGTTCCGGATTCCGTTGAGCATCTTAAAGAACAGACGGATATCATAGAAAGAGATGCTATTATCGAGGTTTTGCCCTATGCCGCCATAACAATCGGCGAAAAAGGCGAACAGCTTGTTGATATGGAAGCTCTTGCGGATAAGGTCATCGCTTTTTCCGATGACGGCAGGGGAGTTCAGAGCGAAGAAATGATGCGCGAAGCCATGAAAAGGGCAAAAGCTCTCGGCAAAATGATAGTTGCCCATTGCGAAGTGAACGAGCTTCTCCGCGGCGGATATATCCACGACGGAGAATATGCAAAAGAACACGGTCATCGCGGAATCTGCAGCGAAAGCGAATGGAAACAGATCGAGCGTGACCTTCGCCTTGCAAAAGAAACCGGCTGCGCCTATCACGTCTGCCACATTTCGACAAAGGAAAGCGTTGACATAATCCGCAAAGCAAAGGCCGAAGGCGTTGACGTCACCTGCGAAACCGGTCCCCATTACCTCGTCATGGACGACAGCGATTTGCAGGAAGAGGGGAGATTCAAGATGAATCCGCCCCTTCGCAGCAAAGCGGACAGGGAAGCCCTTATCGAAGGAATCAAGGACGGCACCATTGATATGATCGCCACCGACCATGCGCCCCATTCCGCAGAGGAAAAATCCCGCGGGCTTGAAAAAAGCCCCTTCGGAATAACGGGAATAGAAACCTGTTTCCCGGTTGTCTATACAAAACTTGTGAAAACCGGCATAATCACACTCGAAAAAGCAATCGAGCTTCTTTCAACCAACCCGAGAAAACGCTTTGGAATTCCGCTTGGAAATGATTTCACTGTGTGGGATCTCGAAGCTGTCGAAAAAGTCGAGCCGGAAAAATTACTTTCCATGGGAAAAGCGACCCCCTTTGAGGGTTGGGAACTTTACGGCAAATGCCTTTTCACCGTAAAAGACGGGAAAATCGTTTATAAATAATTTTACATATATACTGAAGGAGAGCGAAAGAAGAACATGGCAAAAAGAACGGATATCAAAAAAATCCTCATCATCGGTTCCGGACCTATCGTAATCGGACAGGCCGCGGAATTTGACTATGCGGGAACCCAGGCCTGCCTTGCACTTAAAGAGGAAGGCTATCAGGTCGTCCTTTGCAACAGCAACCCCGCAACCATCATGACCGATACCCTTATTGCGGATAAAGTTTATATGGAGCCCCTCACCCTTGAATATATCGCGAAAATCCTCCGCCACGAAAGACCGGACGCCATCGTTCCCGGCATCGGCGGACAGACCGGACTCAACCTTGCGATGCAGCTTGAGAAAAAGGGAATTCTTAAAGAATGCCGCGTAAAGCTTCTTGGCACAAGCAGCGAAAGTATCGAGCGCGCCGAAGACCGCGAAATGTTCAAGGAACTTTGCCAGTCCATCGGAGAACCGGTAATCCCTTCCGAAATCACCTATAACCTTGACGAAGCAAAAGCGGCTGCGGAGCGCATCGGATATCCTATCGTTCTTCGCCCGGCATTCACCCTCGGCGGAACCGGCGGCGGATTTGCAAACAACGAAGAAGAACTCATCGAAATCGGAAGAAACGCATTCAAGCTTTCTCCCGTTCACCAGGTTCTCATCGAAAAGAGCGTTAAAGGTTATAAGGAAATAGAATTCGAGGTTATGCGCGATTCTTCCGATAACGCCATCACTATCTGCGGTATGGAGAATATCGACCCCGTAGGCGTTCACACCGGTGACTCCCTTGTTGTTGCGCCGATAATGACCCTTTCTGAGCACGATATGAAGATGCTCAACGATTCCGCCATCAAGCTTATCCGTGAACTTAAAATTGAAGGCGGCTGCAACGTTCAGTTTGCTCTCAATCCGGAATCCAGCGAATATTACCTCATCGAGGTAAACCCCCGCGTTTCCCGTTCTTCCGCCCTTGCCTCCAAAGCGAGCGGATTCCCCATCGCGAAGGTCACCGCAAAAATCGCCGTCGGCATGACGCTCGATGAAATCGAGCTTGCGGGAACCACCGCCGCAACGGAACCTTCCCTTGATTACGTCATCGCGAAGCTTCCGCGCTTCCCTTTTGATAAGTTCGCTTCCGCGCCCAATACCCTCGGAACCCAGATGAAAGCCACCGGCGAGGTTATGGGCATCGGTTCAAACCTCGAGGAATGCCTTCTCAAAGGCGTTCGTTCCCTTGAAACAGGCGCCTGTCACTTCCATCTTTCCAAATTCGACGGAAAGACCGAGGAAGAGCTTCTTGAATATATCAAAGAGTTCAGAGATGACAATATCTTTGCCATCGCCGAACTTATGAGAAAAGGCGTTTCCGTTGAAAAGCTTCACGATGTCACTAAAATCACAGCCTATTTCCTTGAATCCGTTAAGAAAATCGTTGATATGGAATCCGTCGTAAAAGCAAATATCGGCGACGAAGCGACCCTTCTCGCGGCGAAGAAAATGGGCTTTTCCGATGAATACGTCGCGCATATTTGGGGCTGGAAGGAAATCGAGGTATTTAACCTTCGCAAAGAGAAAAATATGTTCCCGGTTTACAGAATGGTCGATACCTTCCACTGCGGCGCATATATCCCTTATTTCTATTCTTCCTATACCGGCGAAAACGCTTCCGTAGTTACAGATAAAAAGAAAATAATCGTTCTCGGCGCAGGTCCAATCAGAATCGGACAAGGCGTTGAATTCGACTATTCCACCGTCCACGCCGTTACCACCATCAAAAATTCCGGTTACGAGGCAATCATCATCAATAACAACCCCGAAACCGTTTCCACAGACTATACCACCAGCGATAAGCTTTATTTCGAGCCGCTTACCCCCGAAGATGTTATGAACATCATTGAGCTTGAAAAACCCGAAGGCGTAATCGCTTCCCTCGGCGGCCAGACCGCCATCAACCTTGCGGAACCTCTCCGCGAAAGAGGCGTCAGAATCATCGGCACCGACTGCGACGCCATTGAAAGAGCCGAAAACCGCGACAGCTTCGAGAAAATCCTCGAGGAACTCAATATTCCCCAGCCGAAAGGCAAAGCCGTAACCAATATAGAGGACGGCTGTGCCGCCGCAAAGGAAATCGGCTACCCCGTTCTTGTTCGTCCTTCCTTCGTTCTTGGCGGAAGAGCAATGCAGATCGTCGCCAATGAGGAACAGCTCCGCCACTACCTCAAAACCGCCGTTGAACTGGGCGAAGACAAACCTGTTCTGGTCGATAAATACATTTTTGGCAAAGAGGTAGAGGTCGATGCCATCTGCGACGGAATCGATGTTTTCGTGCCGGGAATCATGGAGCTTGTTGAAAGAACAGGTATTCATTCCGGCGACTCTATCAGCGTATATCCCACCTTCAGCATTTCCGACAAAGTAAAGGGCATTATCCTCCAGTATGCCAAAAAGCTCGGTCTCGGAATCGGCATCATCGGTCTTTATAATATCCAGTTCATCGTAGATGAGAACGATGACGTATATATTATCGAAGTCAACCCCCGTTCCTCCAGAACGGTTCCTTTCCTTTCCAAATCCACCGGATACAGCCTTGCGGATATCGCAACGGAAGTTATCCTCGGCAAGAGCCTTAAAGAACAGGGCATCTTTGGTATCTATCCGGACGAAAAGAAGAGATGGTACGTAAAAGTTCCGGTATTCTCCTTCAACAAGATCCGCGGACTTGACGCATATCTTTCCCCGGAAATGAAATCCACCGGAGAAGCCATCGGCTATGACGATAAACTCAACCGCGCACTTTATAAAGCGCTCCAGGCTTCCGGCATGCGTCTTCAGAATTACGGCACCGTTTTTGCGACCATTGCCGACAAGGATAAGGATGAAGCCCTTCCGCTTATCCGCCGCTTCTACGACCTTGGCTTCAACATCGAAGCCACCGCCGGCACAGCGAAATTCCTTAAAGAAAACGGAATCCGCACCCACGTTCTCAAAAAAATAAGCGAAGGAAGCGAAGAAATCCGCGATGCCCTCCGCCAGGGACACATTGCTTACGTTATCAATACCCGCGACCTTGGTTCCGTAGGCTCCGTAAGCGACGGTCACCAGATAAGAAATTATGCCATCGAAAACAACGTTTCTGTTTTCACCGCGCTTGATACGGTAAAGGTTCTTCTGGACGTTCTTGAAGAAACCACCCTTTGCATCTCTACCATCGACGCTTAAGGAGGAAAAATGAGACAGTTACTTTTTGAAATCAAAGAAAACAGACCCCTTACAAAGGACATTATGGAAATGGTCCTTGCGGGCGATACTTCCGATATCACCCGCCCGGGTCAGTTCGTCAACATCAAACTCGACGGGCTCTATCTTCGCAGACCCATTTCCGTCTGCGATGCGGAAGAGGGAAAACTCACCCTTATCTATAAGGTCGTCGGCAAAGGCACCGAACAGATGAGAGATATGACCGAAGGCACCCTCGATATTCTTTCCTCCCTTGGAAACGGATATGATACCTCCCTTTCCGGCGAAAGACCGCTTCTTGTCGGCGGAGGAGTCGGCGTGCCGCCCCTTTATCTTCTTGCGAAGGAACTTCGCAGCGAGGGAAAAGAAGTTTCTGTAATCCTCGGCTTCAATACCAAGGAAGAAATCTTCTATGAGGAAGAATTCAAAGCCCTCGGCTGCAAAGTATATGTGACAACAGTTGACGGTTCTTACGGAATCAAAGGATTTGTTACCGAAGCCATGAAGGAAATTGATTACACTCATTTCTTCACCTGCGGGCCGGAGCCCATGCTCAAGGCTGTTTGGAACGCTTCAGCAACTTCCGGCCAGTTGAGCTTTGAGGAGAGAATGGGCTGCGGATTCGGCGCCTGCATGGGCTGCTCCTGCAAGACCCTTACCGGATTCAAACGCATCTGCAAGGACGGACCCATCATGATGAAGGAGGAAATAATATGGAAAGATTGAAAGTAAACCTTTGCGGAATAGAACTGGATAACCCGGTTATTCCCGCATCGGGAACTTTTGGCTACGGCTATGAATTCGCCGAGCTTTATGACATCAATATGCTCGGAACTTTCTCCTTCAAGGGAACCACCAAAGACCCCAGATTCGGAAACCCCACCCCGAGAATTGCCGAATGCACCGCCGGAATGATAAACGCCGTCGGGCTCCAGAATCCGGGCGTTGAAAAGGTTATCGGAGAAGAACTTCCGAAACTTGCAAAATGCTTCAACAAAAAGGTTATGGCAAACGTTTCCGGTTTTTCCGTTGAAGATTATGCCTATACCTGCGAAAAACTCGATAAATGCGACCAGGTGGGCTGGCTTGAAGTCAATATCAGCTGCCCCAATGTTCACGGCGGCGGAATGAGCTTCGGAACTTCGCCCGAAGCCGCAGCAACCATCGTAAAAGCGGTAAAAGCCGTTACCGCCAAACCCGTTATCGTAAAGCTTTCGCCCAACGTAACGGATATCGTTTCCATCGCAAAAGCCTGTGAGGAAGCCGGCGCTGACGGTCTTTCCCTTATCAACACCCTTATGGGTATGAGAATCGACCTTAAGACCAAAAAGCCTGTCATTGCAAACAAAATGGGCGGTTTTTCCGGTCCGGCAATCTTCCCGGTTGCTGTGAAGATGGTTTATCAGGTTGCTCAGGCCGTCAAAATTCCGATTGTCGGAATGGGCGGCGTTTCCTCAGCCGAAGACGTAATCGAGCTTATGCTCGCCGGCGCGACCGCAGTTCAGGTCGGCGCCGCAAACCTTGTTGACCCTTATATCTGCAGAGATATAATCAATGACCTTCCGAGGGTCATGGATAAATACGGAATCAATTCGCTCAGCGAAATTATAGGAGGAGTTAAATAAAATGGGAAAAGACGTTATTATTGCCTGCGATTTTTCTTCCGCAGAAAAAACTTTTGAGTTCCTTGATAAATTCGAGGGCAAAAAACCTTTTGTAAAAATCGGTATGGAGCTTTTTTATGCGGAAGGTCCTTCCATCGTCCGCGAAATCAAAGCAAGAGGACATAAAATCTTCCTCGACCTCAAGCTCCACGATATCCCCAACACCGTAAAGAAGGCAATGGCTGTTCTTTCCAATCTTGACGTTGATATGTGTAACCTCCACGCAAGCGGAACCTGCCGCATGATGGAAGCCGCCATCGAAGGTCTTACCAGACCCGACGGCACCCGCCCCATGCTCATTGCAGTAACCCAGCTTACCTCCACTGACCAGGAAAGCATGGAAAACGACCTTCTTATCAAAGAACCCCTTCCCGAAGTTGTTATGCACTATGCTCTCAACGCAAAAAAAGCCGGCCTTGACGGCGTTGTATGCTCCCCCCTCGAGTCCAAGAAAGTACATGATTCCTGCGGTGAAGACTTCGTTACCGTAACCCCCGGCGTCCGTTTTGCTGACGGCGACAAAGGCGACCAGAAACGCGTTATGACCCCCGCCGACGCAAAAGCAATCGGTTCAGATTATATTGTTGTGGGACGCCCCATCACCGCAGCAGAAGACCCGGTTGCAGCATATGAACGCTGCGTTGCAGAATTTGTAGGTTAATCAAAAAGGAGATATAAAATCATGGAAGCATATAAAAGAGAGTTTATTGAGTTCCTCCAGAGCGCCGGAGTTCTTAAATTCGGCGATTTCACCGCAAAATCCGGACGTAAGATCCCTTATTTCGTAAACGCAGGTATGATCAAAACCGGCGAACAGATTTCCAGACTCGGCGAATTTTATGCAAAAGCATATTTTGACAAGCTCGGCAAAAAAGAAGCCGTTCTCTACGGTCCCGCATACAAAGGCATTCCGCTTTCCATTTCTGCGGCTGTCGCACTTTCCAAAAACGGACTTGACGTTCCCTTCTTCTTCAACCGCAAGGAAGTCAAAGACCACGGCGAAGGCGGAACTTTCGTAGGTTATATTCCTCAGCCCGGTCAGGAAATCGTAATCATCGAGGACGTAATCACCGCCGGAACAGCAATCCGCGAATCTATGGAAATCCTCAGCCAGCTTGAAGGCACCAAAGTTATCGCAACCTTCATCATGGTCAACCGCAAGGAAAAAGGCCAGACCGAAAAAGGCGCAATGGAAGAAATCGCCGAACAGTTCGGATTCCCGG
>CAZOOL010000090.1:0-7600 GCA_964581405.1 uncultured Oscillospiraceae bacterium
CGCAAAATATCTCATCAAGCAGAAAGAACGAGAACGGTGAGGTGGGCTTATGCAAGATGAAAAATTTGTTATCAAAACCGCCTTAAACTGCATAAGCCCATTAAAACCTGTTGAAACTAAAAGCAGCAAGGAGAGTGATTTTGCATGGAGATGAACGTCAGAAATGACCGCAAACTGGTCGAAATCTGGCTAAGCAACGGGGAAAAAGAAAACCCAATTACCCGCATGGATATAAACGGCATCTGCGACAAATACAAAAAGCAAAACTACCTTGTTGCCGTTTTCGAATCCGGAAGCGAGGATATGTTCCGGAATACCCTCGACCTTTTGGTTTATAACAGAAAGCGAACCGCAGAAAAAGAGGTTCGGCAGAGAAAACCGGAATACGCACTGCAGTAAAAAACGGGGAGGGAATAAATTCCCTCCCCTTATTTTTTATCCGCACATTTGCAAAGTTTTTTTAATTTCTATAGATTATATCTGTATCAATATATGAAAGGAGAATTGCTTTGACAGAACGTTTTGATATCGTCGGATATGCCCGAATTTCCGTTGATGACGAACTGGACCGGGACAACGTATCCATCGAAAACCAGAAAGCAATAATCACAGATTACATCAAAAACCGCTTTCCCGGGAGCACCCTTACTTTTTATGAAGACCGTGACCGCTCCGGCTATACTTTTGAACAGCGCGAAGGCTATCAGGCAATGCGGAAGGAACTTATTCGCCACCAATACGATATTTTAGTGGTAAAGGATTTTTCCCGCTTTTCAAGGCGAAACAGCCGTGGCCTCGTGGAACTTGAAGATTTGCGCGATGCCGGAGTCCGCATTATTTCCATCGGCGACGGAATAGACTTTCCGAATGACGATGACTGGCTCAAAATCCAGTTCCAGTTCCTCATCAACGAAATGCCCGTAACCGATACCTCGAAAAAGGTTCGCAACGTTATAAAACGCAGGCAGGCGGACGGAAAATGGATCTGCGCCGCTCCGTATGGTTATATCGTCAACAAGCGCAAGGAATTTGAAATCGTTCCGACGGAAGCGGAAACGATCCGCAATATTTTCGACCTTTATAACAACAAGGGCTGGGGCTACAAGAAAATCGCCAACTACCTTACGGAACAGGGTATTCCCACCCCGAGAATGGCAACGGCGATTCGCAAGGAACTTGCGGGTGAAGAATGCAAACTTAAGCCAAAAACTGCATGGAGCATTATCACCATTCAGGAAATCCTCGACAACGATTTTTATATCGGCACTTTCCGCCAAGGGAAATACACCAGAGCGAAAATCAACGGCAAGGACATAAAGCGCGATGAGGACGAACACATCGTCATAGAAAGCCACCATCAGGCGATTATCGATTACCGGACTTTTGCCACCACAAGGGCGCTTCGGGAAAAACGGAGCACTTCCAACTACCGCGGAAACAAAAAATATTCCAACGATTACACTGGTTTCCTCGTCTGCGGCGACTGCGGAAGCCCCATGTTTTCCATGAGCCGCTCCGATTTAAAGCCCGCCTATATCTGCGGAAACTATCAGCGCCGTGGACTTGCCGGATGTACTTCCCACCATATCCGGGTGGATAAACTGGACGAGCTTGTGAAAATCTATATCAGAAAGCTGATGGATAATTCTTCGGAAATCCTTGAAAAGCTGAACGAGGAACTGGAAAACGAAAACGATGACATAGCCGAAACCGAAAACAGCGCCGATAATCTTTCGGAAGTTCTCGACAGCCTTTATGAGGAGCTTAAAATCACAAAGCGCCAGAGGGTGCGCGATATTCTTAAACACCCGGAACAGGAAGAACTGCTTTCGCAGACCTATGACGAAATGGAGGAGGAACTACAGAACAAAATCAAAGGACTATTGCACCAGATTGAAATGCTTTCGGATAAGCGGAACACCATAATTCAGGTGAACCGCACCGCGAAAACCGCCGTTGAAATTTTCGAGGATATTTTGAAGAAGGAGAAACTGGAGCGGAACGACCTTGAACTTCTGATAGACCAGATAAAAGTTTTTGAAAACAGAATCGAACTTAAACTCAAGCCGGATATAGATTCAATCCTCCGCTGCAACACTCTTGATGAAAAAGAATGGACGGAAGAAGAAATCGAAGCGCTTTTGAAAGAAACCATAGTTCAGACCGCCAAAAACCGTAAAAACAGAGAATTTTCTATCGATGTTATCTGTGACGGCGACCCCCTTGAAATTTTCACCGATAACGATGGGGAAGTTATTTTTAAAAAATATTCCCCCATCGGCGAGCTTGCCGGATTTGCGGGCCAGTATGCCGAGGTACTTTATAAGGTGGGGGGATGCCCCGTTGTCATATGTGACCGGGACAGTGTTGTAACCGTTTCCGGCGTTCCTAAAAAGGAAATGCTCGAACGGCGGGTAACCCCAATGCTCGAGGACCTTATGGAGCGCCGGGCCGTTTACAGCCGCACCGGTTCTTCCGGCGAAGCACTTCTTTTCCCCGTCGAAGGAGTAGATAAGGCAGCCCTTGCTGCTGCAGCCATAATCTCCTCAGGCGACGTTTGCGGAGCGGTGGTCTATCTTTCCGACGGACGTGAAAAAGCCACCGATTCTGAAGTGAAGCTCGTTACCGCGGCGGCAAACTTCCTTGGAAAACAGATGGAAGAATAGTATATTACTGCAAAGTATAATACTTTAATTTATATATTCATGCATATTAAAACCGCACGAATGGCTTATTCATGCGGTTTTTTTGCATTTTTGTTTTTGATTTTCAGAAACAAAGAAGCGGAAGGCATTTTGCCTTCCGCTTTCGGCTTTCTTCCAATTAAAGGAAACCTTCGGTTTTGCTGTAAGGACACCAGGGTCTTACTTCAATAATATTTTTGCAGTCAGGATCGGTGGAACGGACATAGAAGCTGTTCTGCCAGCCGTACATATCGGGCTGCTCCATGGGATCGTAAACATGGACGATATAATAACCATTGTCGTCCTTGTATGCACCGTCTTCGATCATGTTGTATCTTTTGCCTTCATAAATGAGTTCAGTACGCATTTTTCTCTGCCTCCGATAATTTACTTATATTAGCATACTATAAAATTTAAATTAAATCAATAGTTTTTACAAAACTGTTAATTTTGATGACAGGTATTGATTTGTTCTCTCCTGCGGAATATAATAGTAGAATGTTGAATATGAAACTGTTTCCAATCGAACTAATATTTCAAAAAGGAGGATGTCGAAAATGTGCGAAAGATTTTTTATTAATACCGAGCTTCGTATCCTTTCGCGAAAGATTGCCAATTATTTCATCAATTACGGCAACCGCAGAAAAATCGACAAAATGACCGGTTCCGGCGGATGGATAATAGCCTATATCGCCGAAAACTGTGACCGGGACGTTTTTCAGCGCGACCTTGAAAAGGAGTTTGATATAACCCGTTCGACCGCTTCGAAGAATGTGGATCTTCTTGTTGAAAACGGATTTATCGAACGGCACAGCGTTGATTATGACGCGCGCCTTAAAAAGCTTGTCCTTACCGATAAGGCAAAGGATGTTTTCAAAATGATGCGCAACGACCGTGCAAGCCTTGAAGCCCAGATGCTCCGTGGTTTTTCCGATGAGGAAAAGATCCAGCTTCGAGCTTTTATAAAAAGACTTTCGGCCAATCTTGATATAAGGGAGGAAACCGTATGATAAAAACCCTTGCGAAATGCATCAGAGAATATAAGCTCCCTTCTTTCCTTTCAGCGCTTTTTGTCGCCTGTGAGGTTGTTATGGAGGTACTTATTCCTTTTACAATGGCGGATATGCTGGACTACGGTATCAACGCCGGTGATATGGACTTCGTCCTCCGCTGCGGAATAAAGCTTATCGTCTATGCCGCCCTCACTATTCTTTTCGGCAACCTTGCCGGGCGCTGTGCATCGACGGCTTCCTGCGGCTTTGCCAAAAACCTGCGCCACGATATATATTATAATGTACAGAATTTTTCTTTTTCAAACATAGATAAATTTTCCACTTCAAGCCTTATCACCCGTATGACCACTGATGTTTCCAACGTCCAGAGCGCATATATGATGATCGTGCGAACGGCCATTCGTTCCCCCATGATGATGGTTTGTTCTTCGGTTTTCGCTTTCCGTATCTATCCAAAGCTCGCTGTTATATTCGTTCTCTGCCTTCCTTTTATTGCCGGCGGACTTTACATCATAATGACGAAAACCCATCCCATTTTTAAGCGTGTTTTTAAGACCTACGACCGCCTTAACCGCACCGTTCAGGAAAACCTCCGGGGAATTCGTGTTGTAAAATCCTTTATCCGCGAGGAATATGAAGCGGATAAATTCGAAGCCACCTCCGGCGATATCCGTAACGACTTCACCCGCGCGGAACACAACCTTGCCTGGAACGGTCCGCTGATGCAGAGCTGCACTTATATCTGCATGCTGCTCGTTTCCTGGCTCGGCGCAAAGGCAATCATCGCCAGCGGCAACAATCCGGATATCGGTCTTACGACCGGTATGCTCATGAGCCTTATCACCTATTCCATGCAGATACTTATGAGTGTTATGATGCTTTCCATGGTATTTGTCATGATCACCATTTCCCGCGAAAGCGCTGAACGTATCTGTGCCGTGCTCAACGAAAAGAGCGACCTCTCCAACGGTGAGCACCCAATAACCGAAGTTCCTGACGGCAGCATAAGGTTTGAGCACGTTTCCTTCCGCTATTCTGAAAAGTCCGAAAAGCAATGCCTTGATGACGTTTGCGTCGATATCAAATCCGGTGAAACCATCGGCATAATCGGCGGAACCGGTTCCTCGAAATCCACTTTTGTCCAGATGATTCCCCGTCTTTACGACGCAACCGAAGGCACCGTGCTCATCGGAGGAAACGATGTCCGCGAATACGACCTCGAAACCCTCCGCGACGAGGTCGCAATGGTTCTTCAAAAGAACGTCCTTTTTTCCGGAACGGTTCGTGAAAACCTTCTTTGGGGCAACGAGCACGCAACTCAGGAGGAAATCGAGCACGCCTGCCGGCTTGCACAGGCGGACGGCTTCATAAAGGAAATGCCCGAAGGCTATGATACCTATATTGAGCAGGGCGGTTCCAACGTTTCCGGCGGACAGAAGCAGCGCCTCTGCATCGCCCGTGCACTTCTTAAAAAACCGAAAATACTCATTCTCGATGACTCTACCAGCGCCGTCGATACCAAAACCGACGCGCTCATCCGCAGAGCCTTCACAGAAGAAATTCCCGATACCACAAAAATCATCATCGCCCAGCGCATTGCTTCCGTTCAGGATTCCGACAGGATAATCGTTCTCGATGCGGGAAAAATCGCCGCCATGGGCACTCATGATGAGCTTCTTGAAACCAGCGACATCTACCGTGAGGTTTATGAATCCCAGATGAAAGGAGCGATTTCCGAT
Organism: uncultured Oscillospiraceae bacterium; assembly: GCA_964581405.1. Classification (GTDB taxonomy): domain Bacteria; phylum Bacillota; class Clostridia; order Oscillospirales; family Ruminococcaceae; genus UMGS1668. The sequence goes on from CAZOOL010000090.1 coordinate 5,437, forward strand.
GAATGATAAAAAAGGCACTCCGAAAAAAATACCCGAAAAAAGACCGGCCCTTGATATGAATACCGTAAAACGTCTGCTTTCATATTTCAAGGATTATAAATGGAAAATGCTCTTTGTTTTCATCTGCATTGTCCTCAGCACTGTTGCAAGCGTTGCTTCTTCCGTTTTTATCGAAGCTCTTATTGACGATTATATTTTCCCGCTTATCGGCGCGAAAAATCCGGATTTCGGACCGCTGCTCGGCGCCATTGCCGGCATGGCTGTGCTCTATATCTGCGGTATTCTTTCTTCTCTTTTTTATAACCGCACCATGGCTTCCGTAACCCACGGTATCCTTGATGACATCCGCAAAACCATGTTCCACCATATGCAGAAGCTTCCCATCAAATATTTCGATACTCACAGCCACGGCGACGTTATGAGCTATTACACCAACGACGCGGATACCCTCCGCCAGATGCTCAGCCAGAGCGTTCCTCAGGTGGTGCAGTCCGTTCTTTCGCTCGTAACTGTTTTCTTTGCGATGCTTAGCCAAAGCGTATGGCTCACCGTTATCGTACTTGTTTTCACTTTCTTCATGATGAAGCTCCTCGGCGCCATAACCGGAAAATCCGGCCATTATTTTATGAACGCCCAGCGCTCCGTTGGCAGCATGAACGGCTACATTGAGGAAATGATAAACGGTCAGAAGGTCGTAAAGGTCTTTAACCATGAGAAAAAGGCAAAGGAAGCCTTTGACGAACGCAACAGCGACCTTTGTGAAAACGCCACCAACGCAAATAAGCTCGCAAGCACCCTTATGCCCCTTATGAACGGACTCGGATATTTCCTCTACGTCATCATCGCCATAGTGGGCGGATACCTTGCCCTTTCCGGCTTCCCGAACCTTTCCCTCAAGGGAATCGTTCCTCTCACACTCGGTACCATTGCCTCCTTCCTCCAGCTTTCCAGGAGCTTTTGCCAGCCCATAGGCAACGTTTCAAGCCAGCTCAACTCCGTTATCATGGCAGTTGCGGGCGCAAAGCGTATCTTTGAGCTTATTGACGAACCCATCGAGGAAAACGAAGGCAGGGTCACCCTTGTCAACATGACCCGCAAAAACGGTGTTATCGAGGAAACCGACGAGCGCACCGAGCAGTGGGCATGGAAAATCCCATCCGATGACGGCGGATTTGAATACCGGGAACTCCGGGGCGAAGTTCACCTCGACCACGTTGATTTCTCCTATGAGGAAGGCAACCGAATCCTCCACGACGTCAGCTTCTATGCCGAACCGGGACAGAAGGTCGCCCTTGTCGGCGCAACAGGTGCGGGCAAAACAACCATCACCAACCTCATCAACCATTTTTACGATATTGAAAACGGCTCCATCACCTATGACGGCATCAATATCCGCGATATCAACAAAAACGACCTTCGCCGCTCCATGGGCGTTGTTTTGCAGGATGTAAATCTCTTTACCGGCACCATCATGGAAAACCTCCGCTACGGGCGCCCCGACGCCACGGACGAGGAATGTATCGCCGCGGCGCAGCTTGCGGATGCGGACAGCTTTATCCGTATGCTTCCGGAAGGCTATAATACCGTTCTCGAGGGCGACGGCAGCGGTCTTTCTCAAGGACAGCGCCAGCTTATCTCCATAGCCCGAGCCGCCGTTGCGGATCCGCCGGTTATGATACTCGATGAAGCGACCTCCTCCATTGATACCCGAACCGAAGCCATCGTTCAGCGCGGAATGGATGCGCTTATGTTCGGAAGAACCGTTTTTGTAATTGCCCACCGCCTTTCCACCGTTCAAAACTCCGACGTCATCATGGTTCTTGACCACGGAAGAATAATCGAACGCGGAAGCCACGATAAACTTATCGAACAGAAAGGCACCTATTACCGCCTCTATACCGGCGCATTCGAGCTGGACTGATATTCTCAAAACAAGCCTGCCGCAAAAGCGGCAGGCTTTTCTGTAAATTGTTGTTTAGTTTTGCAACGCATTATCGGTAACGCCGTAGAGGCGGTCCTACAACCACGTTCCGCACATTGGTGCGCTAAACAACAATTCATCCTCACTTTTATTGCAACGCAAAGAAAAAAGTGATATAATGACAAATCAGTGAGTTCGAAGCCTTCCTCACTTAAAACAAAACCAAAGGAGACCTGTAAAAAT
>CAZOOL010000091.1:0-7484 GCA_964581405.1 uncultured Oscillospiraceae bacterium
ATTCCAATCCCTCAAACGGGATGCTGTAAGCGTTGTCATCTGTTATGATCTGCAAAGATGCGGACGTCGTATTCCGGTTGCGATGATACGCGGGAATGAAGGCTACCGTTTTATCACCGCCGGTGCATTTGAAGTACCATCCCTGAAAATATCCTTTATTACGCATTTCTTCCTCCCGAGCAACGTGATGATATATTAGGATTTCCTATTTACCAAACAGCTATGCATAGTTGGAATCAGCATATATATTGATTGTGACTCTTACCGCCGGGCAGTCGCGGATAGAAACTGCCTTCCCGGAGGTTGTCGTTTATCTGATGCAGGCATTCCGTGCCGATTTTGCGGTAACTTTGCCCATATGGAGATAATCCCTTTTTCTTTAATATATTAAAATATTAAATTATTAATACATTAAAATATTATTCCGTGGTAAAAAGACACTTTCTGAATTTATATTTTATTGAAAATAAGCTGAAAATACATATATTAATTAATATTTATACATAAATATTTATAAATGTTCTTTTCCTCACAAAAGTTACACATTTCTCGCGATTTTTGTACTTGAAGCAAGGACAGATTTTTTTTGTACGACGCTGTTTTTGGCAAAAAAATGCAAATGCGAACGCAAGTAAAAGACAGTTCTTTTATTTATTGACAAGCTTTATATACAAGAATAAAATATTTACCATACGTTCACATTTTAGCGCAAATCTATCATGAGGAGGTAATTTTGTGAAAGGAAAAAGCTTGATGGCAAGATTTTTATCTGTCATCCTTGCGCTGATGATGGTAATCAGCGTAAGCCCTGTGACGTATGCGGCAGAAGCAATCGGCGATGCGATTGAAAACGCTTCTTCCGCAGAAGAACTCACCCTTGAAAAAGTAGAGGGTGTTGATGCGGACGTTTACCTTGAAGAAACCAAGGTGGGCTCCGAAAAGGAAGCAGGAGAACCCGAATACGCGGATACCGACGTAGTCCGTGTTTCCATCTTCCTTGAAGACGCGGCCACTCTGGATAAGTATTCCACCACCAACGTGGCGGAAAACTCTTCCGCAATGGCCTATCGTGAAAAACTCCAGGAAAAACAGGCCAATATCACCGCCATGATCGAAAGACACGTTCTCGGCGGAAAAAGCCTCGACGTAGTCTGGAACCTCACCCTTGCGGCAAACGCAATCTCCGCAAATGTCAAGTACGGATATATTGAGAAGATTGAAGCGGTCAAGGGCGTCGAAAAGGTCGTCATTGAAGAACAGTATGCTCCTATGGTTGTTTCCAACGACGGAAGCGACCCGTTTATGACAACCTCTTCCCAGATGATCGGTTCCGGAACTGCCTGGGCAGCCGGCTATACAGGTGCGGGCACCCGTATTGCGGTCATTGATACCGGTATTGACACCGACCACCAGAGCTACAGCAGCGATGCTTTTATGTATTCGCTTGCACAGAACGCCGCGGCAAAAGGTGTTGATGCCGATTCCTACATCGCAAGCCTTGATTTGCTCGACAATGCGGAGATTTCTTCCGTTCTTTCCAACCTGAACATTTATCCCTATGTTGAGTATCTTGCCGGCACCGCAAACGGAGAATATTACGTAAACGAAAAAATTCCCTTTGCGATCAACTATGTTGACAGGGATTACGACGTAACCCATGACAACGACGGCGTCAGCGAGCACGGTTCCCACGTTGCGGGTATTGCCGCGGCAAACAGCTATATCCCCGATGGAAACGGCGGATATGCAAATGCTGTTGAAACGGTAAAGACCCAGGGCGTTGCCCCCGATGCACAGATCATCGTAATGAAAGTTTACGGCAAAAACGGAGGAGCTTATGACGCCGACTATATGGTAGCGATCGAGGACGCGATCCTCCTCGGCTGCGACGTTGTAAACCTTTCCCTCGGTGCAGACAAAGGCTTCGCAAGAAGCAAGGACTATCAGGAAATCCTCAACAGCCTTGCGGAAAGCGACACCATCGTTACCATTGCATCCGGTAACTCCGGTTCTTTCGCCGAATATGCAGTAAGCGGCGTTCCCTATCTTTATGCAGAGGACGTTGACTACTCCATGGTGGCAAATCCCGCAGTCGCGACCAACGCTCTTGCGGTCGGTTCCGTTGATAACATCGGCGCGACCAATTATTACATAAGCGTTGACGGTTCCGTCATTTTCTATGAACCGGGCTATTACGCAAGCGTAGCCACCGACAGCCTTACGACCCTTGCGGGCGAAATGAACTACATCTTCACCGATACCATCGCCTCCGCTGAAGACGTAGCCGCAATCGTTGCAAACGAAGGCACCATTGCAGCGAATACAATTCTCGTCTGCTCCAGAGGCAGCATCAATTTCGCTGCAAAAGCAACCAACGCAGTTGAAAACGGATTTGCCGCAACCATTGTTTACAACAATGCGGAAGGCACCCTTACCATGAATCTTGACGGTTACACTTACACCAATCCCTGTGTTTCCGTAACCATGGCGGACGGCCTTAAACTTAAAGAAAGCGCAGAACCCGTTACCGATGAAAACGGAGAGGTCCTTTACTACAAAGGCACCATGTATGTTTCCGACAGCGTTGAAAGCGGAATCACAACCGATGAATACAGCATGAGCTCCTTCAGCTCCTGGGGTGTTCCCGGTTCTCTTGAACTCAAACCCGAAATCGTTGCTCCCGGCGGCAACATCTATTCCGTAAACGGCGCAGACAAGAGCGGCACCGCTTATGAGAATATGTCCGGTACCTCCATGGCATCTCCGCAGGTCGCGGGTATGGCTGCGCTCGTAATGCAGTATGTACGCGAAAACGGACTTGTCGAAAAAACCGGTCTTAGCGCGCGCCAGCTCGCAACTTCCCTTCTCATGGGAACCGCGGAGCCTGTTATGGGCAGCAGCGGCTATGCTTCCGTTCTCCAGCAGGGCGCAGGTCTTGCGAACGTTGGCAACGCAATAAGCGCAAGCGCATATATCAAAATGAGCGAAAGCGCAACCTCCGGTGCTTCCGACGGCAAAGTTAAAGTTGAACTCGGCGACGACCCCGAGCGTTCCGGTTCCTACAGCTTCAGCTTCTCCATCAACAGCATCAGCGACAAGACCATGCTTTACAGCCTTTCCGGTGATTTCTTTACCCAGAACGCATTCGCATACAGCGGCATTGCTTTTGCGGATACCGAAACCACCGCAATCAGCGTGGCTGTTGATTATTCCATCGACGGAGATTATATTTCCGCAAGCAATGAATTTGACTGCGACCTCAATAACGACGGCGTAACCGATGAAAAGGACGCGCAGGTCATTCTTGAATACGCCGCGGGCAACCTCGAATCCATCGCGGACAAAGCAGACCTCAGCGAGGACGGCAGCGTTACCACTTATGACGCACATCTCCTTCTCGCTTCCATCGGTTCCGGTTACTTTATGATTGCCCCCGGCGAAAGCATCAACGTAACCGTTTCCCTTACTCTCAGCGATGACACCAAAGCGTTCCTTGATACCGTTTATACCAACGGCGCATACGTTGAAGGCTTTGTATTTGTTGAACCCCTCGTAACCGAAGAAGGCGCAATGGAATCCGCATATTCCATCCCCGTACTCGGATTCTACGGCAACTGGTCCGATGCAAGCATGTTTGACCACCTCAACTATGAGGAATATCTCTATTACCTCTATAACGGCGGCTCCATCACCATGCCTTACAGCGGATACCTCAACTATCTCACTTTCTTCGAAGGCAACGACGAAAGATATTATGTAGGTAACCCCTACGTTGTAGAAGATACCTTCCCCACCGAAAAAGTTGCGATAAACCCCAACACCGAGCTCGGTGATATGGCTTCCACCCTTATCCGCAACGCGGCGGGCTTCCTGGTATATATTGCGGACGAAGAAGGCAATATCCTTGTTGCCGATTCCGCTGACCAGCTCCATTCCGCTTTCTATTACATCAACGGCGGATATTGGGCATACGGCAACACCGCAGGTCTCAGCTTCTGGGAAACTCCCGCAAATCTTGCGGGTCTTGGTGAAGGCGACGTATTCACAGTCGGCTTCATGGCCGTTCCCGAATATTACGAGACTGACGGCGCACTTTCCACCGATGACATGATCGAACTTATGAAATCCGGCACCATCGGCGAAGGCGCATATCATTCCTATACCTTCACCGTTGACGGAACCGCTCCGGAAGCCACTTCCATCGTCAAAAACGAGGACGGCGACCTTGTCGTTACGGCAAAGGATAACCAGTATATCGCTGCTGTTGCGGTTCTCAGCGCAAGCGGCGGTTCCGTTTATACCATAAGCGGCGTTGAACAGGATACCCCGAACACCACCGTTGAAACCGTCATCGACATGGAAGGCCTTTCCATCAACCGCAACTGCCTTGTTATGATCGCAGACTATGCGGGCAACGAAACCTATTACAAGGTTGAGTACAACGATGGAATCAGCGATTTCGACGGCAAAATGTATGCATTCACCAACGTTTCCACCAGAGGCACCGAAAACAGCTGGATGGAAGTTGACCCCGATACCCTCAGCTATGCAGTTGACGAAGAAGATTACACTGTAACCACCGGCGGTACCATCGATCTTTCCGTTATGGACTGCTCCGTAACCGCTGCCGAATACGTAAACGGCTACGTATTTATGATCACCGAAAACAACGAGCTCGTTGTTGCGGCACAGGGCGAATGGGAATACTATCTCCTCGGCGGATATTCCGAAGTATATGCCGATATCAGAGATATGGCATACAACACCGCTGACGGAAAGCTCTATGCCCTCGGCAAAAACAACACCATTTATACTGTTGATTTCGTTACCGGCGAGCTCGAAGAACAGTACACCGTAAGCACCGTCTTCCCGAGAGACGTCGATGCTGACAACCACGAGCTCCTCACCCTCGCCATCGACGACGAAGGCAATTTCTATGCCATCAACGACGGCAGATCCAACTATAAACGCGTTTACCTCTTCTCCTGGTCCGCGAAGGACGTCAAGAACGGAAAGGTAACCGACGTTGCTCCGGTAAACAACGATTATGAAGGCTTCCTCGGCTACTATATGTATAACAGCAGCATCGGCAGCAATAACGTTGAAACCACCCAGAGCCTTGCATGGGACCACGACAATAATATCCTTTATTATGCCGCCGCCATTGCAAATGTAAGCCCCTATAACCTCCTTTACACCGTTGACGTTGAAACCGGTAAGGCAACCCAGACCGGCGCAAACGCAACCGGCGTTCTTGATTATCAGAAGGGTCAGTTCTGCGGAAACGTATCCGGTCTTTACATCGTTCCCAGCGAAAAGGGCGAGATCGGAACTTCTGAAAAAGCAACCGAAGCCATTCTCCATGACAGCGCCGTAACCCTTCTCGAAGGTTCCGAATATCAGCTTGAATGGGATATCCTTCCCTGGAACCTCACCGATATGAGCGTAACCTGGGTATCCGGCAACCCCGCAGTTGCAACCGTTGATGAATACGGCGTTGTAACCGCGATAAGCGAGGGTACCGCAATGATTACCCTTACCACAAATGCGGAACCGCACCTTACCGCAAGCTGCAAGATCAACGTTGAGCCCGTCAAGGATCTTTCCCTTAACGCAATGCTCTATGACGAAAACGGCAATATCGAATGGGTCAGCTTCGACCTTCTCGATTCCGAAAACTGGAGCAGCAGCTTCACCGATAAAGCCAACTACTTCATCGCCGGCGGTCAGCTTGAGGACGTTATTTACGTCCACGACGGAAGCCATATGTACGGCGTGAACGCGGATACTTTTGAAGTAACCGACTACGGCTATATTGATCGCACATGGCAGTGGTCCGACGCCGCACCCGGTCCCAAAACCGAGGACGGATATTTCGGACGTCTTGTAGGTATCATCAGCGATGGCCTCAGCATCGGCGTTATGGACGTTAAAAACGGTCTTGGCTATGATATCCCCAACTATTACCTCAAAAAAGATCCTCTTGCTGCAATCGCGTATATCGGACCTACCGCCTATACCGATTCCTACGGCACCTATAACGCACACGAATATTACGCTATCACCGAGAGCGGCGCACTCTATAAAGCCACTATCTGGGGATTCTATGACACCGACGCAATGACTGTGCTTTATGACGACGTGCTCACCTATGTCGGTGAAACCGGTCTCCGCCTCTACGGTGCAGCGGACGTTACCGACAGCCGCAAGGCTTCCATGTATTACGATGAAGAGAACGATTACCTCGTAGTTGCTTCCTATCAGGGCGGCGATTATGCAAAACTTTACGTATTCCAGCCCGAAGCCTGTGCTCCCGTTGAGGTGGGCAACTTCGGCTATGACGTATGGCCTGTAACAGCTCTTTATCAGTACGAAACCATCACCGAGCTCACCGTAAAGGTGAAACCCGAAGAAGCGGAAGTTTATGCCGGCGAAACCATCGAACTTACCGCAAAGGTTTATCCCGATGATTATTCCGATGACGTAACCTGGAGCAGCAGCGACGAAACCGTTGCAACCGTTGACGAAAACGGCGTTGTCACAACTCTTTCCGCAGGAACCGTTGTTATCACCGCAACTTCCGTTGCAGCCGACGAAAACGGCGAACACGCGAGCGCAGACGCAGTCATCACCGTAAAATCTCTCTTCGGAATTGAAGAAACCTTCCACGCATATATCGAAACCGAAGAAGGCGGCAAATGGGTCGCGATCGACGGTTCCGACCTCAGCTATGTTGTAACCGGCGAATCCGATGCAACCTATACCGGCGCGGCGGTAAGCAACGGCAAGGTATATGCAACCGATAAAACCAATTATTATGAAATCGACCCGAAGAACGGCTATACCGTAACCAAGGGCGATAACTTCACTGACGGCGACGGCGCGGCATTCCTCTATATGCTCGACGGTTCTTCCGCACCGGCAGACGTCCGTGATTTCACCGATCTTTCCACCGGAGAGGTTATTGAGGGCGTTGATATCGGCGGTTATCCCGTTTACATAAGCGGATATGACGGCAACGGCTATTACTACCTCACTACCCTTGATGACTATGCGACCGGCAAATTCGCCGCAGCAGGCATTGCTTACAACTATTATCCCGCTGCGATCGCATATCATTACTCCGAAGAAATCGAAAATTACTGGTTCGACTTCTATTACATTCTTGGCTATGACGGCCTTGTTGAGCATTATTCCGTATATACCGGAATTGCAGACGGCGAAAGCTTTGTTGCAGGCGGTTGGGAATCCGACGCTATCGACACCGGACTTGAATTTGAGGACGGCGACGATCTTTCCATGGTCTATGTTTCCAACGGTTCCTTCAACGGACTTATCATCACCCACGCAACCGAAGAAGGCGTTGACTTCTACAGCTTCGACGTCGTAACCGGCGAACTCAACAAGATGGGCAGAATCAAAGGCGCGACCGACCTCGTAGGTCTTTCTCTTCTTGAGGACGTGGGCGTTGAACTTCCCGAAGA
>CAZOOL010000092.1:0-7442 GCA_964581405.1 uncultured Oscillospiraceae bacterium
TATTTTTTTATTTATTAAGCATCATATAGCAAAAATTGCCGCAGACATTTGAAAGATATGTGTCGCTTCTGACGGCGTCTATATTTATAACGCCGTTGGTTTCAAGCCTTTCAAAAAGATAGCTGAAAGCTTCTTCGACGGCTTTGAGATAGGCAAGATCCTCTTCGCTGAGCTTTCCGTTTTCGGAAAAATTTTGCTGAATTTCTTCGAAACGGTTATTGATTACTTTGAGGTCGTAATAAAAAGTGATTCCTCCTCCGAAAAAAGTTTTTTCCGTTAGAAGTGAGTTATAGACGAAAACTCCGCGGGTGCTGAGGGAGGAAAGTTCAATGAGCGATTCAAGATAGTGCTTTGCATGGGGAAGAGAAGTCATAATCTCATCGGAGGTTTCTGCTTCAATTACGTTTCTTGTCCAATCAAGAACACCTTCGGTTATTGCAGAAAACTGTGTAACAAAATATGTTCGGTGTTCATACATCATTGAGCGCTCCTTTGCGATATGTATCCCACAAAGTATGCAGATAACAAGTAAAACGGAAATGATTCCGTAAAGAACCTTTGTGTTTTTAAGCATGGAAAAATCCTCCTTTTATCGGCAAAAGAGCATTAATAAATTTCAAATTCCGCAAAATACCAGTTGAAAGCAATTTGTTTTTCAAGGCGGTATTTACCGGGTGTCAATTTTATACCGACCATATCGGCTAAACTTAAGCAAAATTTCTGTGTGCGCTGACTTCCGGCAGGCAAATTTTCGGACCAAAGTGATGCACTATAGTGAGCATCGTAATATTTTTCCGAAAGAGGAAGCCGCGCCCATCTGCCGTCCTGGTATTTTGAGATGATTACAGATAAAGAAACATTAATATCTTCTTTGGAATTATTGATTACGGTATAACTGAAGTTGCTGTCAGAATCGATGGAATATTTCGCACTGCAGATTATGGAGATACCGGTATCAGGATTAAGAGTTTCATCGGTAATCTCAAAATCTGCCGTAATAACAGAATCTTTGTTTAGCGGAATTTTTATTATATATTTCCCTGGATGAGTATAACCGCTTTCGCTGTCAGTGAGCACACCAAGATAAAAATATATTTGATCTGTACAATGACTTTCAACTGCTTTAAGGTTTATTTTTCCGTAATATGTAAAACCGTCCTTATCTTCATCGACCAGAACATAGCAGTTTTCGATTTTTTCATATATGTTGTATACTCCGCAGTCCAGATACACCGGATACTCACTGTTGTTGGTTATATCCAACATGATAAAATCAGAAGCAGAAGACAAAACCTCCATAGAAGGTAATGCAGTGATTTCATCGGAACTGATATTTTTGTTATTCCATGAATTTTCTTCGTCATCAGGTCGAATATCGTTTTTTGTAAGATGAATTTCCAAAAGAACGCAAAGCAAAAGCATGGCGGAGATGATTGCAAAAAAGGCTTTTTTGTTTTTCAACATAAAAATCCCTCCTTTGATTTTAATATAAAATATAGCGTTGACTTTGTCAAGCTTTCCCAAGTAGAACAGCCGGAAATATTCCGAAACGGCATTTTTCATAATGGTCTTTTATTAATTATAAAATAATGTTATAATAAACAAGTATTTTATCGGGAAGGAGGTTATCCAATGAAAAAACTGGTTGTGGGTATTCTTGCCCACGTTGATGCGGGAAAAACGACCCTTTCGGAAGCGCTTCTCTATTCCACGGGAAGGCTTAAAAAACTCGGCAGGGTTGATACCAAAAACGCGTTTCTTGATAACAACGAGCTTGAGCGCGAGCGCGGAATAACCATTTTTTCAAAACAGGCGGTCATAAAGACCGAAAATACGGAGATAACCCTTCTCGATACCCCGGGACACGTTGATTTTTCTTCCGAAACAGAACGCACCTTGCAGGTGCTTGATTACGCAATCCTTGTAATCAGTGCAAGGGATGGGGTGCAGGTGCATACGGAAACTTTGTGGAAGCTTCTTTCCCGCTATAATGTTCCGACCTTTGTTTTTGTGAATAAGATGGACCTTGAGGATACGGACAGAGCCTCGATAATGAAAAATCTTCGGGATAACCTTTGCGACGGCTGCGTTGATTTCTCGTCGGAGGACGACGATTTTTATGAAAGCATTGCCCTTTGCGATGAAATGAGCATGGAAAAATACATGGAAAACGGTTCTTTGAGCACGGGCGATATTTCCGTGCTCATAAAAGAGAGAAAAGTTTTTCCTTGCTTTTTCGGTTCCGCGCTTCGCCTTTCCGGAGTTTCGGAATTCATCGAAGGCATTGAAAAATATACGGAACAGCCGGAAGAAAAAGCCGAGTTCGGCGCAAAGGTTTTCAAAATTTCCCGCGACAATCAGGGAAACAGAATGACCTTTATGAAGATAACCGGAGGAAGCTTTAAGGTTCGCTCGGTTGTTTCCTATAAACCGAAAGATTCTTCTGAAGAACTTGTTGAAGAAAAAGCAAATATTCTTCGGGTTTATTCCGGCGCGAAATTTGAACCCATTGATGAAGCGAAGCAGGGAACGGTCTGCGCCGTTTTGGGGCTTTCAAAAACCTATCCGGGGCAGGGACTCGGATTTGAGGAAGGCGGGTTCGAGCCGATTCTGGAGCCGGTGCTCAACTACCGAATAAAACTGCCGGAGGGTACAAGCGAAGCGCAGTTTCTCCCAAAGCTGAAACAGCTTGAGGACGAAGATCCCCAGCTCCATATAGTCTGGAACGAACAGCTTCGGGGGATATATGCCTGCCTTATGGGCGAGGTTCAGGAAGAAATACTAAAGAGCATGGTTTTCGACCGCTTTGGGGTTGAAATCGACCTTGACGACGGAAAGATAATCTACCGCGAAACCATCGCGGAACCGGTTGAGGGAATCGGACATTTTGAGCCGCTTCGCCATTATGCCGAAGTTCATCTTATCCTCGAACCGGGTGAGCCCGGAAGCGGACTTCATTTTGAAACACGCTGCAGCGAGGACAGCCTCGACCGCAACTGGCAAAGGCTTATCCTTACGCATCTCGAGGAAAAAACTCATATCGGCGTGCTCACGGGTTCGCCCATAACCGATATGAAAATCACCCTTGTGGCCGGACGTGCTCATATCAAGCATACAGAGGGAGGGGACTTCCGCCAGGCGACTTACCGGGCGCTTCGCCAGGGACTTATGAAGGCGAAAAGCGTATTGCTTGAACCGTTCTATTCCTTCCGTCTGGAAGTGCCTTCCGAACAGACGGGACGCGCCATAAATGATATCCGGGAGATGGAGGGGACTTTCTCTTCTCCGGAAATGAAAGGCGATACGGTCGAAATTTCAGGAAGGGCACCTGTCGCAAAAATGCGCTCCTATCTTAAAGAAGTGCTTTCATATACCCACGGAAGGGGAAAACTCGTTTGCTTTTCCGATGGATTTTCACCCTGCCATAATGCGGCGGAGGTTATTGCGGCGGCGTGTTATGACCCGGAGGCGGACGTCCTCAATACGCCGGATTCGGTTTTCTGTTCCCATGGGGCGGGCTTGACCGTTAAATGGAACGAGGTTGAGAAACATATGCATGTTTCGAGCGGTATTGATTTTGAAAGTCAGAACGGATTTATGCTTATTCCGAACGTCAAGGTTTTCCGCCGGAATTTCAGCATCGACGAAAAAGAACTGGAAGCCATAATGGAACGTGAATTCGGCCCCATAAGAAGAAAACAGTATTCCGAAGCGGTCATGGACCGCCCGAAGGATTATAAAGCCGCAGCGCCGAAGAAAAAGGATTACCTTATAGTTGACGGATACAATATGATTTTCGCTTGGGACGGGCTTAAAAAGCTTGCGGGCGAAAATCTTGATGCGGCGCGTCATATCCTTATGGATGTCCTCAGCAACTACCGGGGATATATGAAATGCGAGCTGGTGCTTGTTTTTGACGGTTATAAGGTAAAAGGAAACTGCGGCGAAAAATCCGATTATCACGGAATACACGTTGCTTATACAAAGGAAAATGAAACCGGAGATATGTATATTGAAAAGCTTATCCGTGAAATCGGAAAAAACTATAACGTGAAAGTCGCGACTTCGGATAACCTTATTCAGGTTGCCGCCCTGAGCAGCGGCGTTCTTCGTATGAGCGCGAATGAACTTCGGGAGGAAATCGAGCAGGTGAACCGCCAGATTCAGCAGACCATTGAAACGTACGGCAAAAAAGGTTATTACCGTCCTTTTGATAATATTGACGGACTTATCTGAAAAAAAGACGCAATTTCTGCGTCTTTTTTCAGATTCGGCGAATATTTGGCGAAAAAAAGCGTCTTTATGGTTGAGGACCTCATAAAATCAGGACCGAAAGGAGGAGTTTTCTGATGGAGGATGCAAAAATAATCGAACTTTATTACGCGCGCAATGAATTTGCCATAACGGAAACGGAGCGCAAATTCGGAAAGATGCTTTTTTCCATTGCAATGAATATCCTTTCCAGCCATGAGGACAGCGAAGAAACGGTCAACGATACCTACGGCAGGGCGTGGAACAGTATTCCGCCCCAAAAGCCGGAATCTCTCGGGGCCTGGCTCGGAAGGATAACGAGAAATCTTTCCATAAGCCGATGGCGCATGAACAGGGCGCAAAAGCGAAACGGAATTGAAGTTATGCTTTCGGAGCTGGAGGAATGTATCCCTTCCTTTGAGGATACCGAAAAGGAATTTGAAGCGAAAGAGATTACCGCCGCGCTGAACCGCTGGCTCGGTTCGCTTGAAAAGGAAGAAAGAATGCTTTTCGTAAGGCGGTATTGGTACGGCGACGGAATTGCAATGCTTGCGGAAAAGGCGGGAATACCGCCGAAAAAACTTTCATCAAAGATGTTCCGCCTTCGGAAAAGCCTTAAAGATTCTCTTGAAAAGGAGGGAATTGATTTATGAAAAATGAAGAGCTTTTTGATGCCATAACCGAAATAGATGAAAAATATATCGACGAAGCGAACACGGAAAAAATCCCTTTGAAGAAAAAGCTTTCATGGAAAGCCAAAAGCGCCATTGCCGCCTGCGCCGTAGCTGCGGTGGGAACAGGGATTGCGGTAAGCTTCCTCCAGATGGGAGCAAACGCCGGAGGAGGAACAAACAGGGAACCGGGCGAAGATTATATGAACTATGCCGGGCCGGCTTTTCCGCTTGCGGCAATGGGGAATACCGAAGGAATTACCTTTGAAAGAAGTACGGATTTCGATTTTTCGCCATATTATCCCCATGAGGAAAGCTATGAGGATTCCACCGGCGAAACGGTTTATTACGAAAGCTATGACGATGACGTTCTGGTAACGGACAGCTATATTGCGACAAACACCACCGATGAGGATATAACCTTCACCGCGGTATATCCTTTTGCGGGAAGCATCAGAATGGAAATTGACAGAATTCCGCAGGTGGCGATCAACGGAAAAACCGTCGAAACAAAGCTCAAGATCGGTCCCTACAGCGGCGGATTTTCTCCGGCATGGGGCGATGAAAACGGAGAAAGCGAAAGCCTCAACCTCAACTATATAGATTCATGGGACGAATACAAGGCTCTTTTGGAAAGCGGCGAATATATGAGCGCCGCCTTTGCGGAAAAACCGGAGCTTGATCAGAAGGTTATAGTTTACAGCTTCGGGATAGAATATGATATTGATATGGAAGCTTTTGATCAGATAGACAATCCGGACGCCATCGTTACGTTCGACTGCGATTATGAAAAAACTTCGGTGATGTTCGTCGGATTCAATGGGTTAACCTGGGACAGGGAGGAAGGCTGGGCAAAGGTGAGCTCCGGCGTTCCGAAGAGCTTCAATCCGGATTTCGGCATAAATATGATGCATATTATCGTTATGGGCGATGATATCGACAACATCAGTATGAAAAGCGTCGCCGGATATATTGAGCATTATAATGATGAAAGAGAAGAAACAGACGCTTTTTCAATCAGCGTGAACCGCAGGGAAATGACCCTCGGGGAAATCATTCTCGAGGTCATTTCAAACGAGGATTACAGCGTATACTATGGAAGCGACTATCAGCCGACGGTTCGGGATATGCTTTCGGATGAGGAGTATCTCGGTCTTGTGGCGGAATATCTGTACTCTTTCGGTCAGCTTTCGGAAAATCCGGCACAGCGTTATGAGGGCGGAAGGCTCGACGATATCATTTCCGAAACAGCTTCCGTAAGCAGGGTTATGTACGTTGCGTTTGAGGTAACGGTTCCCGCGGGCGAAAGCGTCGTCATAGAAACAAAGACCCTCCGCGAATCCAGCTATGATTTTTACGGCAGCAGGGAAGAACTCGACCTTGACGGCTTTGACCTTGTGACAAGAGCAGGGACGAACCTTGTTTTTGAAAAACAGAGCGCTTCGGTTTCCAATACGGAATATATTGATATTGTGTATAACAACTTCGGATTTGACGTTCCGAACGGAATAACGAGCGTTATCCTCGGCGAAGAGGAACATTACTGGATGGAGGTAGTCTATAAAAAACCGGAGGAAACTGAATAAAAAGCGGCAAATCAAAGACTCTACCGACGGTTTACCTTAATTCCACCGGAAAAATATTGAAACAAAAAGCCTCCGGGGATATAATTTTCCCAGGAGGTGATTTTTTTGTCAGATAATATTGATAAAGATAAATTCGGCGAATTTATAGCAGAACTTCGAAGGGAAAAAGGATTCACCCAGAAAGAACTTGCGGAAAAGCTTTTCGTTTCGGATAAGGCGGTCAGCAAATGGGAAAGGGGACAGAGCCTTCCGGATATAACACTGCTGAACCCTCTGGCGGAGGTTCTCGATGTGACGCCGGCGGAGCTGCTCAACTGCGGAAGGATCGAAGAAAAAGAAAAAATTGACGCCAGACAGGTTGAAGAACTTGTTGACAAAGCCATAAACTTTTCCGATGAAAAAACAGAAAGACCGAAAATTACCACAAAAATGATTGCGGTTTATCTTGTTTGCATTGTAATAGGGGTCATGGGGGCGACCGCCTGTGATTTATATTATCTTCCGCCCATAAGCGAAGGTATATGGGTTGAAACGCTTCTTTTGGCCGCTTTCGGTGCATATTTTATGTTTTTCGCAAAAGAGCATCTTCCGGAATATTACGACAAGCAAAAGATGAGTCTGTATGGTGACGGCGCCTTCAGAATGAATCTTCCGGGAATCAGTCTGAGCAACAGGAATTGGCCGTATATTGTTGAAAGCGTGAGAACGGGGCTTCTTATCGGAACAGCCGCGACGCCGTATCTTTTCATTTTCTGGGCTTGGATTTTGCCGGATGGATGGGATTGGAAGGAGCTTTATTATATTCCGTATATTATTGCGCTTATCCTTTTTGTGATAATTCCGATTTATTATCCCGCTAAAAAATACGAAAACTGACAGAAAAAGAAAAGCTCTTCCCGGAAAGGGAAGAGCTTTTTTGAATCTCTGTATAAGC
>CAZOOL010000093.1:0-7362 GCA_964581405.1 uncultured Oscillospiraceae bacterium
AAGCAGCAATCCGTGCTCTTCAGGCAGCAGGACTTGAAGTAACTATGATCAAAGACGTAACTCCAGTTCCTCACAACGGATGCCGTCCGCCCAAACGTCGCCGCGTATAATAGTGGTATTCTGAAATTATTGGAGGTGTAAAAACACATGGCAAGATATACAGGTTCTGTATGCAGACTCTGCCGCCGCGAAGGCAAAAAGCTTTTCCTCAAAGGCGAAAGATGCTATGGTCCTAAATGCGCACTCAGCCGCAGAGCTTATGCTCCTGGCCAGCATGGTCAGGGCCGTAAAAAGATTTCTGAATACGGTCTTCAGCTTCGTGCAAAACAGCAGGCAAAGAGATACTATGGTGTTCTTGAAAGCCAGTTCGAGCATTATTTCGAACTCGCCAGCAAACAGGCTGGTCAGGCTGGTGAAAACCTTCTCAGAATTCTCGAAAGCCGTCTTGATAACGTTGTCTATCGCGCAGGCCTTGCTTCTTCCAGAAAAGAAGCTCGTCAGCTTGTAAGACACGGTCACTATACCCTTAACGGCCACAAGGCCAACATCCCTTCCATCCTGCTCAAAGCCGGCGACGTTGTTGCTGTAGCCGACAAGAGCCGTCAGAACGAAAAACTCAAAGCAGTTGTTGAAGCAAACTCTGCACATCCCGTTCCTTCCTGGATCGCTTTTGACGCAGACAAACTTACTGCTAAGATCAACCAGCTTCCTAACCGTGAGGACATCGACCTTGACGTTGAGGAACACCTGATCGTCGAGTTGTACTCCAAATAATAATTGGTAGAACTGACAGGGGAATGCGAAACAGGGCGTTTTATGCCCATATAGGAGGGATTTAGATGTTAGAAATAGAAAAACCGAGAATCGAAGCTGAAGAAACCCCTAACGATCCCAGCTACGGAAAATTCGTGGTGGAACCGCTCGAGCGCGGATTTGGTACGACTCTTGGTAACAGCCTGAGACGCGTATTGCTCTCCTCGCTTCCCGGCGTTGCTGTAACGTCCGTAAAGATTGACGGAATCCGTCATGAATTTTCCACCATTCCCGGTGTGAAAGAGGACGTCACCGAAATCATCCTCAACATCAAAGGACTTACCGCAAAACTTCATTGCGACGGCCCTAAGATTGTTGTGATCGATGCTTCAGGTGAATGTGAAGTCACTGCCGGTTCAATCCAGGCCGATTCCGAAGTCGAGATCCTCGACAAAGACATGCATATCGCAACTCTTGACAGCGATGGCCACCTTTTCATGGAAATCACCCTTGATAAAGGCCGCGGCTATATTTCCGCCGAAAGAAACAAACAGGATATGCAGCCTGCAATCGGCGTTATCCCCGTTGATAGTATTTATACTCCCGTGTTGAAGGTGAACTATACCGTTGAAAACACCCGTGTAGGACAGATCACCGACTATGACAAGCTGACCCTCGAGGTTTGGACGGATTCCACCATTTCCGCTAAAGAAGCGGTTTCCCTGGGAGCTAAGGTCCTCAATGAACATCTCAACCTGTTCGTGGATCTTTCTGAAGACGCCTTCAAAGGCGAAATCATGGTAGAAAAGGACAACAACAGCAAAGAAAAAGTCCTTGAGATGACCATTGAAGAACTTGACCTGTCCGTCAGAAGCTTTAACTGCCTCAAACGTGCAGGAATCAACACGGTTGAAGACCTTATAGGCAAATCCGAGGACGAAATGATGAAAGTCCGCAACCTCGGTAAAAAATCCCTTGAAGAAGTTGTTGCCAAGCTTGAATCTCTTGGTTTCAACCTCAGCAAGGACGAAGATTGAAAAAAGGAGTGAATATCGATGTCAGGAACTAGAAAGCTCGGTCGTGCTACTGACTGCAGAAGAGCTATGCTCCGCGCGATGGTCACCTATCTGCTTGAAAACGGCAAGATCGAAACCACCGTCACTCGCGCAAAAGAAGTTCGCGCCATGACTGAGAAGATGATCACTATTGCAAAAAACAGTGACCTTCATTCCAAACGTCAGGTCTTTGCTTTCGTAACCAAGGAAGCAGTCGCGAAAAAACTTTTCGACGAGATCGCACCTAAATACGCCGAAAGAAACGGCGGTTACACCAGAATCATCAAGATTGGTCCCCGCCGCGGCGACGCAGCAGAGATGGCAATCATTGAGCTTGTGTAATTTACAGAGCATAATTCTTAAGAAATACCTCCGGAGAGATCCGGAGGTATTTTTTTGGTTTTAAACAGAATATGACAAAATAATCAGGAGCCTTTCTGTATTATATATACAGACAGGCTCTTTTTTATTTGGAGGTGAAAAAATGCCGGTTGATATAGATATTGAGGAAAGAAGCGTTACCGCATATATTTCCGGAGAAATAGATCACCATAATGCGGCGGGATTGCGCAATGAAATTGATGAAGCGGTCGAAAGCGCGTATCCGGAGGTGCTTGTGCTCGATTTTGGAGGGGTGACATTTATGGATTCTTCCGGGATAGGTCTTGTGATGGGAAGGTATAAGTTGATGAAAAACCTTCGGGGAAGAATCGCCGTACAGAATGCGCCGAAGGCCATCAGAAAAGTGATGCGCATGGCCGGAATTGAAAAACTGCTTTTGGATGAAAGCAGAAGGGAGGAATCTTTGGTATGAAGCCCATCAATGAAATGAAGCTCAGCTTTGAGAGCCGTTCATGCAACGAAAGCTTTGCCAGAAGCGCCGTTGCGGCTTTTATAGCGGTGCTCGACCCGAACGTCGAGGAAATTTCCGATATAAAAACGGCGGTTTCGGAGGCGGTCACGAACTGCATTGTTCACGGTTATCGGGACGGCATAGGCAAGGTTTACATACACGTTAAAATATTCGAGGGCGCGCGGGTGAGTATCAATATAAAAGATAAAGGCTGCGGAATTTCCGATGTTAAAAAAGCGATGGAACCCCTTTATACCACCTGTGAAACCGGAGAAAGGGCCGGACTTGGGTTTTCCATAATGGATTCTTTTATGGACAGGCTCCGGGTTCGTTCAAAACCGGGAAAAGGCACCAGCGTCACCCTTGAAAAATCCATCGTGTCGAAAGGGAACTGATATGTCGGGAGCAAAGCTTGCTGACAACTTGGCTGACAGAGAGATACTTATAACGGAAAACCTCGGGCTCGTCCATTCCTGTGCCCATAGATTCACCGGGCGCGGAATCGAATACGAGGATTTGTTCCAGGCGGGCTGCATGGGATTGGTAAAAGCCTTTGATGCATTTGATACGGAAAGGGGAGTGCGTTTTTCCACCTATGCGGTGCCTGTAATTCTTGGGGAAATGCGAAGACTTTTCCGTGACGGAGGGACAGTTAAGGTGAGCAGAAGCCTCAAGGAGCTTTCCATGAGGGCAACAAGGGAGAGAGAATCTTTTTCTCTTCGGGAAGGACGTGAGCCGACCATTTCAGAGCTTGCGGAGATCTTATCCGTTAGCGAGGAGGAGATTACGGAAGCGCTTTGTGCCGCGGCGCCGGTGATATCCCTCACCGCAGGTGATGATGAGGGCGGAGGTCAAGCGGATATACCGGTGGAATCGCCGGAGGAACAGATTGCCGAGCGGCTTTCGGTTATAAAGGCGGTTTCTGACCTTGAGGAGAGGGACAGAAAACTGATACAGCTTCGGTACTATGAGAACAGAACCCAGACCCAGACCGCGAAAGCCCTTGGAATGACACAGGTGCAGGTTTCCCGGAGGGAAAAGAAAATACTCGAAATCCTTCGGCGGGAGCTTACGGGATAAAAACAATGGCAGACAGCTTTATGTCTGCCATTATTTTATTGCTTCGGAACGGTAATTTGGAGAGTTCACAAATCTTTTACATACTGAAACGGATTTTTTCAGCTTTCATTCAGCGGAGAATGATAATATTAATCAGGAATAATAATTGCCGTTTTGATGATGAAAACGGCAGGATAACCGCAGCGGAACACAGATTCAGAAAGGATACTTCACAATGGAGGCTGTCATTCAGAAAACGGAAAACAGCGTTTCGGCGTATCAGGCTGTATTTAAGCGTTATGAGCTGAAATACATGATTACGCAAAGGCAGAAGGAAAAACTGCTCGAAGCGATGAAGCCGCATATGGCGCTGGATAAATTCGGGCGCACCACCATACGCAACATATATTTTGATACGGACAGCTACCGTTTGATACGCCATTCCATTGAAAAGCCGGCATATAAAGAAAAGCTGCGTATCCGCAGCTATTGCCGAGAGGGAGCGGACGATACTGTTTTTGTGGAACTGAAAAAGAAATATAAGCACGTTGTATATAAAAGGCGGATTTCCCTTTTGGAGGAAGAAGCGAGAGCTTGGCTGTGCGAAGGAAAAAAGTGCCCGGAAAAAAGCCAGATTTCGGACGAGATAGACTATTTCATGGATTACTATGAAACTCTGCATCCGGCAATTTTTATCTCTTACGAAAGAGAGGCTTTTTTTGCGAAGGACGGCTCGGATTTTCGTGTTACGTTTGATGATACGATACTCTGTCGGCAGGAGGAGCTTTCGTTCGGCTTTGGAAGTTACGGAACGCCTATTCTTCCGGAGGATAAGGTTCTTATGGAAATCAAGTGCTCCGGCGGGATACCGCTTTGGATGACACATGCTCTTTCGGCGGAACAAATTTATAAAACTTCCTTTTCGAAATACGGAACGGCTTATAAAACAATGATTTTACCTAAATTACAGGAGGCTATGGAATATGCTTGATTCTTTCTTTCGCGGTCTTTTTGATACCGACATGACCAGTGTTATTACTGTTTCTGACTTTTTGCTTTGCATAGGCTGTTCGCTGATGCTCGGCCTTGTTCTGGCATTCGGTTATATGTACCGTTCCCGCTATACAAAGAGCTTTATAGTGACGCTGGCATTGCTGCCCGCAGTCGTTTGCGTGGTGATCATGATGGTAAACGGAAACGTCGGCGCGGGTGTTGCCGTTGCGGGTGCTTTCAGCCTTGTTCGTTTCCGCAGCGTTCCCGGTACGGCGAAGGAAATCACCATGCTGTTCCTGGCGATGGGTGCCGGTCTTATTTCCGGCATGGGGTATCTTGGATTTGCGGTGCTGTTCACCCTTATCATGTGCGTTCTTACCGTTCTTTACAATCACATTGATTTCGGCGCGAAAAAGAACGGCGAAATTTATAAGACCCTTAATATAACGATTCCGGAGGATCTGGATTATTCCGGCGTATTTGAACCGATTCTTAATGAATACACAGTTGCCTGCGAGCTCGTCAGGGTTAAAACCACAAATATGGGAAGCCTTTTCCGCCTTACATATAATCTTACTCTTCGGGATGCGGCAAAGGAAAAGGAAATGATCGACAAGCTGCGCTGCAGAAACGGAAATCTTGAAATCACCGTATCAAGACAGGAAACAACCGTTTCGGAACTCTGATAGAGAAGGAGAAAATATCATGAGAAAAAAATCATTGACGGCCGCGGTTCTTGCCATTGCGGTTCTGATGTCCGGATGCGGAAGTCAGAGTTCCGACAGGACAGTTACAGATACAAATGAGCAGTCTTCCGCAGTTTTGACCGATAGCTCCGAAATATTTTCGGAGAGGGACTTCAAAACCGAATATGACGAAAGCAAAAGCGCCTTTATTCAGCTGAACGGAAATTCCGCAAGCTGTTCTTCCGATGCGGTAAGGATATCCGGCAGCACAGTAACTATAATTGACGAGGGTACCTATATTTTATCCGGAACGCTGAATGACGGCATGATTATTGTGGATTCGGAAAAAACCGATAAAACTCAGCTCGTGCTGAACGGAGTTACCATTCACAGCGAAACAAGTGCGCCTATCTATATCCTTCAGTCCGACAAGGTTTTTATTACCACGGCGGAGGGAACCCTGAATACGCTTTCCAACGGCGGAACCTTTGAACCCATTGACGAAAACAGCATTGACGCGGTAATCTTCTCAAAAGAGGATATTACGCTCAACGGACTTGGGACCCTTGTTGTGACTTCTCCCGCGGGTCACGGAATCGTTTCAAAGGATTCCCTGACCATCACGGGAGGAAGCTATGATATAAACTGCTCTGCCCATGCCCTTGACGGCAAGGACGACGTCAGCATTGCCGGAGGAGAATTTACCATTATTTCCGGAAAGGACGGTATCCACGCGGAAAATGACGACGATGCTTCATCGGGATTTGTTTATATCCTCGACGGAAATTATGCCATTGAAGCCGAAGGCGACGGTATAAGCGCGGGTTCGTATATGCGGATCGAGGGCGGCAGCTTTGATATAACCACCGGAGGGGGAAGCTCCAACGCTTCTTCCGAAATCTCTGATTCCTGGGGGAATTTCATGGGCGGCGGCAGGCATCAGGGAGGAAAATCCGGCGGATTCGGCGGCGGGAGTTCTTCCGGTTCTGCTGATTCGTCTTCCGACAGCACCAGTATCAAGGGGATAAAGGCTGCTTCTGAGCTGACCATAAACGGCGGCAGTTTTGTTATAAATTCCGCAGATGACTCCGTACATTCCAACGGTGACGTGACCGTAAACGGCGGCACTTTTGAAATCGCCTCGGGTGACGATGCTTTTCATGCGGACGGAACGCTGACCATAACGGAAGCGGCAATCAATGTTTTGGAGAGCTATGAGGGGCTTGAGGGTTTGCATATAGTTGTATCCGGCGGTGACATCACTCTTTCAGCAAGTGATGACGGACTTAATGCCGCGGGCGGTACGGATTCCAGCGGTATGACAGGAGGCAGGGACGGTATGTTTGGAGGAGGAATGTCCTCTTCCAACGGAAGCATCGTGATTTCCGGCGGAAATCTGTATATCAATGCCTCCGGCGACGGAATCGACGCTAACGGAACGCTGGAAATTACCGGAGGATATACGGTGGTGGTAGGTCCGACTCAGGGTGATACGGCCACTCTGGATTATGACAGGAGCGCCGTTATCACCGGCGGTACCTTTATAGGAACCGGCGCTTCCGGTATGGCACAGACTTTCAGCGGCTCCGGACAGGGCGTTATCGCCGTCAGCGTCGGGAATCAGTCCGCAGGGACTCCCATTACTTTGACTGACAGCAACGGAAGTACAGTGATAGCTTATGCGCCTGAGCTTTCGTTTGCGGTCGTAATTCTCAGCAGTCCGGATATCATCTCGGGCGAAACATATACCATTACGGTGGGTTCCGCTTCCGGAACGTTCATCGCAAGCTGATACGGCTGAATTAAATTGAATTTCTTTAAAAAACAATCACCCGGAGCAGAGGCACTTCGTAAGAAAGTGCCTCTGTTTTTTTGTCCGCAGGTTTTTCGGGTATCGGATTTTGTATTCCAAAATCCGTAAAGCTTTTCATTGTGGGGAGATGGCACCCCGAAACAATGTAGG
>CAZOOL010000094.1:0-7264 GCA_964581405.1 uncultured Oscillospiraceae bacterium
AGAATGAGGAACTGAACAACTCAAGGTATTACGAACTCTGTTTGCCGGTTGTGAAAAAATAAGGGTTTTGGAAGAAGCCTTTAAAAGGAAAAAATCCCGCCTTCCGGCGGGATTTTTTAATATCAGCTATATTAGTAGTTCTTTGCCTGGATCTCGAAATATGCCTGGGGATGTGCACAGACGGGGCATACAACGGGAGCGGATTCGCCGACGTGAATGTGGCCGCAGTTTGCGCATTTCCAGATAACGATGGAACCTTTCTGGAATACCTGGCCATTTTCGACGTTTGCGAGAAGCGCGCGATATCTTTCCTCGTGTTCGGCTTCAACTTTTGCTACGCCTTCAAAGCGAAGAGCGATTTCCTCAAAGCCTTCCTCACGGGCTTCTTTTGCGAAGGTTGCGTACATATCGGTCCATTCATAGTTTTCGCCTTCTGCTGCTGCAAGAAGGTTTTCAGCAGTGGTGCCGATTCCGCCGAGATATTTGAACCAGAGTTTTGCGTGTTCTTTTTCGTTGTCTGCGGTTTCAAGGAAGAGTCTTGCGATCTGCTCATATCCTTCTTTTTTTGCTTTGCTTGCGTAATAGGTATATTTGTTTCTTGCCTGGGATTCACCTGCGAATGCGGTCATGAGATTCTGTTCGGTTTTAGAGCCTTTGAGTTCCATAGTTTTTTCTCCTTTTTCAGTAGTATTGTTATTTTGAGCCTGAAGGGGTACAAATTCAGCGGCGCTGTGTTTGCAGAGAGGACATACGAAATCGGGCGGAAGTTCTTCGCCTTCATAGATATATCCGCAGATAGGGCAGCGCCAGCCCTTTTTCTCTTTCGGAGGCTGGGGTTTCGGTTTGACCCTGCTTTGATAGTAGCTGTAAGTCATGGAATCCTCGGAAGAGAGTATTTCCGCTTCGGTGACGTCGGCAATGAACATGGTATGCGTTCCAAGGTCAACCTCCTCTGAAACTTTGCCGGAAACATAAGCGTTGATGTTTTCAGAAAGGCGAAGAACACCGTTTTTGCCGCGAACGGATTTTATACCGGCAAATTTATCGGCATCTTTTCCGCTTTTGAAGCCGAAATTCTGGAAAAGGCTGAACGGAGCGGAGGTCGAGAGAAGCGAAACAGTGAAGCTGCCTGTTCTTTTGATCATGTCGTGGGTTAGGTTGAGTTTGTTTACCGTAACGCTTACGCGAAGGGGAGTATCGGTAACCTGTGAAAAGGTGTTTATGATACATCCGTTATCCTTTCCGTTTTCGTTCGCGGAAACAACATAGAGACCATAGGAAATTTTGAAAAGAGCCTTTACATCCATATTATAATCTCCTTTTGCTGTTTTTTCAATCTTATTTTTTGTATATACAGTCGGCGCAAAGTCCGCTGAATACAAGGCGATAGCCGCCGATGGAGAATCCGCTTTCTTCCTTTATGCGGTTTTCGATTCCGTCGAGTTCCGGAACGGAAACATCGCATACCTTTCCGCATTTGTTGCATTTGAGATGATGGTGCGTACAAAGGGTGGTATCGAATCTGTCTGCGCCGCCGGGAATCTGGAGGTGAAGGATTTCTCCTTCCTCTGAAATGCGGTTCAGGATACGGTAAACGGTCGCTTTGCTTATGGAAGGAAATTCGGAATGAACACATTCATATACCTCATCCGCCGTGGGATGATCGAGAGCCATCAGCGCATTAATGATCGCCGTTTTTTGAATGGTGTTTTTCAATGAATCACTTCCTAAATAAGATTTATTTGCAATTAGGATTATATCAATATTTTTGAAAAATGTCAATACGTTTTTTGAAAAAAACTTTGGCCCGACCACATTTTTTTGGCGGAAGTGCCTTCCTTTATTATTTATATATTTTACCAATAATATTATTACACACAAAAGCCAAAATAATGTTGCAAACGCAAATAAAAAAAGGAGTGTAAAAAAACAATGGCTAATAAACAGGCAAAAAAAGCTCTTGAAAGCTTTAAACAGGAAGCCGCAAACGAGGTTGGCGTAAACCTTAAACAGGGTTACAACGGTGATCTTACCTCTCGCCAGGCGGGTTCCATCGGCGGCCAGATGGTCAAAAAAATGATCGAATCCTATGAAAACGGCATGAAATAAGATAATTTATTATCGGGAAAAGGGCGGAGCTTTTTTTTTGCTCCGCTTTTTCTTTTGTTAATTTTTATTGAAAATTGCAATTTGATATTGACGAATGACACATTGTCATGATATTATCGTGACAATGTGTCATTTCAACAGGAGGATATCATGCCCACCCAGACTTTCAATAACCTTGCGGAAGAAAAGAAACAGCGGATTTTCAACGCTCTTTATACGGAGCTGAAACGGGTTTCTTTTCCGGAAATGTCAATAAATCAGGTTATAAAAACCGCCGGAATCCCAAGAGGGAGCTTTTATCAGTATTTCAGAAACAAAGATGACGCTTTTGAATTTTTTGTGAGCGAAAGCACGAAAAAAATAAAGGAATGCGTTATATCAAAAATCACCTCAATGCACGGTGATATTTTTGAAATAGCCGGAAAAATTTTTGACGAGATAGCAAAAGCCGGAGCAGAACAATATAAAGCGGAAATAATTAATCATGTGATGCCGTACGTTGATATCAAAAAGGTTGCTCCATTTTCCGCCTACATAGCCAATATGGACAGCGAAAAAAAGCTGTTGCTTTGCAGCACGCTCGGAATAGGAAAGCTGAATATTAAAAGCGAAGAGGAACTTACCGATATAATCGGTATAATAGAGGCACTTTTCAATAACGCCATGCCCCAGATCATTTCAAGAACGGAAGACATCGGGGTGATCACAGCAAGATTTAAGCGCAGACTCAATATAGTAAAAAAAGCGACAGTAAGGGAGGATGTTTGATTTGTTGTCAAAATTCAGTGTAAAGAAACCATATACCGTTTTGGTAGCTATAATTGCAGTATTGGTTCTCGGCGTAGTATCTTTTTTAAATCTTACGCCGGACCTTCTTCCGAATATAGATTTTCCATATGTAATCATCACAACTACCTATATCGGCGCTTCGCCGGAAGAGGTTGAGGAAACGGTTACAAAGCCCATCGAGCAGAGCATGGCAAGGCTTGATAACATAAACGGAATTTCATCAACTTCCGCAGAAAACTATTCGCTGGTAATGCTCGAATTTGCCGACGGAACAGATCTTTCGACGGCGACCATTGATATTACAAATGCCCTTGCACAGCTTGAATCCGGTTGGGACGACATGGTCGGTTCTCCGATAATTCTTAAAATCAACCCGAATATGCTTGCGACGGCTGTTGTTGCTGTGAGCGTTGACGGGCTTGAGCAGCACGAGCTTTCTTCATTTATAAATGATAATATACTTACCCAGCTTGAAGGCATTGGAGGCGTTGCTTCCGTAACGGCAAACGGAATGATCGAAAGAAGCGTTGAAGTAACGATTTCCGAGGATAAGCTCGAGGCTCTCAACAAAAGAATTCAGAATGAGATCGAAAAGCAGTTCGATGAAGCCTATCAAGGGATAGAGGATGCCGAAGAACAGCTCGAGGAAGGAAAAAAAGCCATTGCCGCCGGAACGGCCGAGCTTGAAAAAGGCAAGGCCGAGCTTGAAAAAGCAAAAGAGGAAACGGAAAAAATGCTTGCGGAGGGAAGCGAACAGCTTTCTTCCGGTCAGATGCAGCTCAATGCCGCAAGGAGAGAACTTGATGCGGCGAAAGAGGAGCTTCTCAATCAGATAGACGTTCTTTACGCGACATATGACCAGCTCGTTGAACTGCAGTCCACGGTGGCGACCCTTAAACAGACGAAACTCGTTCTTCAGTCCACCCTTGCGGCGCTTGAATCGGTTGAAAGCTACGTTCTTTCCGGTGAAATTGATACAAGCCGCATAGATGAAATTGTTTCCGAACTCACCGGAGGTCAATATACCTCCCTTGCGCTTCTCCAGCAGGGAATTGCGACGGTTGAAAGCGGACTCGCGGAGGTGGAAGGATACCTCAGCACCATTGACGAAACCCTTAAAGCCCAAGGCTACAGCATTGATACCATTGACCGGGCGATAAGCGACCTTGAAGAGGGAATTGCCCTTGCTGAAAGCTATCTTATTGAGATAGATGCGGGATACGCCGCACTTGATGAAGCCCAGGCGCAGCTCAATTCCGGAGCGGCCGCCCTCGAGGAAGGAAAAGCCGAGGCGGAAAAACAGTTTGCCGAGGCGGAATCCGTCATCAGCCAGGGCGCGGCACAGCTTTCGGCTTCTTCTGCGCAGCTTGGAGCAGCCAAAGAACAGCTCGAAGCGGGCAGGGAACAGATAGACGCCGCCCTTGAGGAAGCAAAAAAAGCCGTTGACGTAAAAGAAATTATAGGTCTTGAGCTTGTTGCAACAATTTTCTATGCACAGCATTTTGAAATGCCCGCAGGATATATTACTGACGGGGAAAATTCCGTTCTCGTGCGCGTTGGTGACAAATACGACAGCGTTGACGATATCGGAGATATGGTTCTTTTTGATATGGGAATTGACGGCGTTGAACCGGTTATGCTCAAAGACGTTGCGGATATAGTATATACCGATAACTCCGGCGAAACCTATGCCAGCGTAAACGGAAACAGGGGCGTTATACTTTCTTTCACAAAACAGTCCAACTACGCAACCGCAAGCGTTTCCGAATCCATTCAGGAAAAATTCGACGAGCTTGAAGCAAAATATGAAGGTCTTGAGTTTTCGATACTTATGGACCAGGGCGATTATATAGATATAATCATCAGTTCCGTTATGGAAAACATGGTCATAGGCGCGGTGCTTGCCGTTATTATTCTTGCCATTTTCCTGAGGGATATCAAGCCGACCTTTATGGTTGCGCTGAGCATACCCATAAGCGTTGTTTTCGCCATCGTGCTTATGTATTTTTCCGGCGTTACCCTCAATATCATTTCTCTTGCGGGTCTTGCGGCTGGTATAGGTATGCTGGTGGATAACTCCATTGTCGTTATCGAAAACATTTACAGACTGAGAAGCCTTGGGCTTTCTCCTGTAAAAGCGGCGGTTTCCGGCGCTTCACAGGTTGCAGGAGCCATAACTTCTTCGACACTTACGACTGTATGTGTTTTCCTCCCCATCGTTTTCGTTGAGGGCCTTACAAGACAGCTTTTCCAGGATATGGCTCTTACCATTGCGTATTCGCTTCTCGCAAGCCTTATAATCGCTCTTACCCTTATCCCGGCAATGTCTCCGGCAATTCTTAAAAATGTAAAAGAGAAAAAATCCGGCGAAAGCAAGTTCATGAAAGGCTATACAAAGCTTGTTGAATCAGCGCTTAATCACAAGGTTATCGTGATTGCTGCTTCTGTTATTCTCCTTGCGGCAAGCGCGTATCTTTGCATCAGCCGCGGCTTTATCTTTATGCCGGAATTTGAATCCAACCAGCTTACAGTAAGCATCAGTATGCCGGAGGGTTCCGTCCTTGAGGATACAGCGGCGGTTTGCGATGAATTCGGAAGCGACGTTGAATCCATTGAAGGAGTCGGAACAGTCGGAACCATGCTTTCCGGCGGAATGGCGAGTATGATCGGAATGTCCGGAGGAAGTTCCGACGTGACCTCCGCTACAATGTATATTATTCTTGACGAGGAAGGGGAGAAGAACGCTTCCGCCATAACGGAAATGATTTCGGATATGGCGGTTAAATATGAAGACAGAGCGGAAATAAGCGTTTCCGGCGGAATGATGGATTCCCTCAGCGTTCTTACCGGAAGCGGCGTTTCCATCAACGTCTATGGCAATGATATCGACGATATCACCCTTGCGGCGGAAGAAATAGGTGAAATTATAGCATCCGTTGACGGTATTGCAGAGGTTTCTTCCATCGAGGAAGAAACGGAGCCTACCATAAATATAAGCGTAAATAAATCCGAGGCAATGAAAAACGGTCTTACCGTTGCCCAGATTTTCCAGGAAATCGCAACACAGCTTACAAAAAGCGCAACTGCCGCGACTGTTGAAACATCAAACGGCGACTATGATATTATAGTGATCTCTGAAAAGGCATCAACCTTTACACGCGACGACCTTGAAAACTATGTCTTTGAAGTGACCCTTCAGGACGGAAGCACGAAAGAGGTCAAGCTTTCCGATATTGCCGTTATTGAGGACGGACATACACTTTCGAGCATCGGGCGTGTTTCACAAAGAAGATATCTTACCGTTTCCGCCAGCGTTGAGGAAGGCGAAAACGTAACCGTTGTTTCGGGTGCAGTACAAAACGCTCTTGCGGATTACGAAGCGCCGGACGGTATAGAATATGAGTTTTCCGGCGAAAGCGAAAGCATTATGGAAGCTATCTGGGAACTTGTGAAGATGCTCGGAATAGGCATCATTCTCGTTTATCTTATCATGGTTGCCCAGTTCCAGTCGCTGCGTTCTCCGTTTATAGTAATGTTTACCATTCCTCTTGCGTTTACCGGCGCATTTATCGCCCTTATGCTCTGGGGACTTGAAATAAGCGTCGTTGCTATGATCGGACTTGTAATGCTCGTAGGCATCATAGTTAATAACGGTATCGTTCTTGTTGACTGCGTAAACCAGCTCCGCGAGGAAGGTATGGAAAGAAGAGATGCGATCATTGAGGCGGCAAAGACGAGGATTCGTCCCATCTTTATGACAGCGCTTACTACTATTCTTGCTCTCGTGCCCATCGCTTTCGGAATCGGATTCGGTTCGAGCCTTATCCAGCCGGTTGCGGTTTGCTGTATCGGCGGACTTACCTATGCGACCATTATGACGCTTTT
This sequence comes from uncultured Oscillospiraceae bacterium, assembly GCA_964581405.1. Taxonomy (GTDB): domain Bacteria; phylum Bacillota; class Clostridia; order Oscillospirales; family Ruminococcaceae; genus UMGS1668. Next base: position 6,784 of record CAZOOL010000094.1, read on the forward strand.
TGTTATTCCGGTTATGTATGAGCTTCTTTCGAGAAAGACCCTGCGTGTTATCAGCGAAGAAGATCTTGAGATATCGGAGCTTTAATCAGAAGAGAAAATTCCCGCAGGTTGAAGTGAACCTCAAATATTAGCCGAAAAATATTAAGTTGAGCAGAAATGAGCCCGGAATTGCACCGGGCTCATTCCTTTTAATTTGAGAGAAATTCTGTCGCTGTTGCACAGAAAATGAACTGCGACGGGATAGAACTTAAGGTAAACGCAAAAATTCCGCCGCAATGGAGCTTTATAATAATTTTGGTTTTACTGAAAAATCAGTGAATCCGGAATCCCTTTCATATAAATGAAGATTTCAGCATTAAATTTTGTTGACTGAAATTCGAAATTATGATAACATCAAATCAGAATAATACATAACGGAGGTAATTATATGGATAATAAAGCACTTGTAAAAGAAGCCCTTGCAGCAAGGGAAATGGCATAC
>CAZOOL010000095.1:0-7224 GCA_964581405.1 uncultured Oscillospiraceae bacterium
AAAGCGGAACTTTTACGTTTGCGCCGGTTTCAACGGTTGCGGGTTTGGTTACGTTGGTGGCAGTATCGCCTTTAACACCGGGTTCGGTTTCGGTTACTTCAAGGGTTACGAAGTTGGGTGCTTCAAGACCGAAAACTTTGCCTTTATAAGAAAGGATGCGGCAAACATCTTCTTCTTTGCAGAATTTGAAGGAATCGCCGAGAAGGTTTTCTTCGATCGGGATAAGCTCGTAAGTTTCGGGATCCATGAAGTAATAAAGATCGCCGTCGGTGTAGCTGTAGGACATTTCTTTTCTCTCGATAAATGCGGTAGGGAATTTATCGGTGGGGTTGAAAGTACGCTCAACTACTGCGCCGGAGATAACGTTTCTGATTTTGGTACGAACAAAAGCTGCACCTTTACCGGGTTTAACATGCTGGAATTCGATGATCTGATAAACATCACCGTTGTCGTCAAAAGTAACGCCGTTTCTGAAATCGCCTGCAGAAACCATAAAATAAACCTCCTAAAATGAAGCGCAAAAGCGCATTTTTTACACTATCAATAATAAAGTATTTTTGCCTTTTTTGCAATAGTTTTTTATAAAATTATGCCCAATCCCGCCTTTATATTTCATTTTTTTCGGTTTTCGGCAAATTTTTCCCGTCTGCACAGGTTCTTCTCTACTTTTCATAGGTTGCCCCGGACACATTTTCATGATAACATCAAAACATGAAAAGGAGGTTTATGCCATGCCCTATATAAACGGAAAAATTATAAAGGAACTTCGTAAAAAGAAAAAACTGACCCAAAAGCAGCTTAGCGAACTTATTTCTGTTTCGGATAAAACGATTTCCAAATGGGAAACGGAAAAAGGTCTTCCCGATATCACTCTTCTTGAACCGCTTTCGGCCGCCCTTGGAATATCCGTTGCGGAACTTCTTTCCGGCGAAAGCATCACAAATAAAAACCGGGCCGGAAACATTGCAAAGATAAAATTATACGTCTGCCCCATCTGCGGAAATGCAATATTCTCCCTTGGCGAAGGCGCTTTTACCTGCTGCGGAGTTTCTTTGCCTGCTCTTTTGCCGGAAAAGAAGAAAATGGATTTTTTAATTTCCGCCGAAGCAAACGACGGTGAACTTTATATCCGTCTTGACCATCCCATGACGAAGGAACATTATATTTCCTTTGCGGCATATGTGACATATGATTCCGTAACGATCAAAAAGCTTTATCCGGAACAAGATGCAGAATTTTCTTTCCCTTTCCGCAAAAAGGGGAAAGTCTTTGTTTACTGTAACCGGGACGGGCTTTTCGAGGCAGATATCCGATTCTTATGCTAAAAAATTTATCCTTTTGTTGAATTTACCTATGACATTTTTTGTAGAAATATGCTACAATATATTTGTGAAAAAATTACTATCTTTTGTCTTTACGCAGCACATTTTTACAAAACCGCAATGAAAGGAACGATTTTGATGTTGGAAAAAGGTCATATTTTTGTTTACGGCGCAAGCGGCGTTTGCAGGGTAGAGGATATCTGCATTCGTGATTACGGCAGCGGAAAAAAGGAATACTATATCCTCCAGCCGGTTTTTGACCTCCGCTCCACTCTCTCTGTTCCGGTGGATTCTCCCGCCTTTACCTCCCATGCAAGGGAGCTTCTCACCAAGGAAGAAGTCCTTGAAATCATAGATTCCGTCCCTAATGTTGAAGCTGAATGGATAAGAGATGACAAAGAACGCATCGAAACCTTCCGCAGCCTTCTCGAAGGCGGAGTTCGCATGGATATCGCCGTACTCATCCGCTCCCTCTATCTCCATAAAAAAGAGCTTGCCGCAAGGGGAAAAAAACTCCGCAGCAGTGATGAAGCCATCATGCAGCGGGCAGAAAAGCTCCTTTACGGAGAGTTTGCCTGGGTGCTCGGGATAGACCCGAAAGAAGTGGTCGATTTCATAAAAAGCAGGGTCGAATAAAATAATACCAACTGCGCCGCAAAAGCGGCGCTTTCTTTTTTTAAGCGTCTTCACTTTTCCATCAAAACCCTCTGTTTTTTGTTGACATTGCGTTTTTTTAGGAATATTATTAATATAGCTATTTTTTGGGGGAAGGAGGAACCGTCATGGCTGAATTTGAAGAAAGATATGACGAATTGCGTGAGGAACTGGAGGAGCTTTGCCACGCCAAGCGATATAACGACCTCCGTAAAAAATTCCTGGATATGAACCCCGCGGATATTGCCTGGCTTTTCGACGATATGCCCGAAGAACTTCTTCCGATAATGTTCCGTCTTCTTTCAAAAGAAGTCGCAGCGGATGTTTTCGTTGAGCTCGAAAGCGATTCCCAGGAAATGCTTATCAAGGGCTTTTCCAACACCGAGCTCGAAGCTATTCTCGATGAGATGTTCCTTGACGATACCATCGACGTCATCGAGGAAATGCCCGCCAATGTTGTAAAGCGCATCCTTAAATATTCCGATCCGGAAACCCGGAGTGAAATAAACAAAATCCTCCAGTATCCGGAGGATTCCGCCGGTTCTCTTATGACGACCGAGTTTATACGCCTTCGCCAGGGAACGACAGTCGCGGGCGCTTTTGATGTCATCCGCCAGAAAGGCGACGATTCCGAAACCATCAACGTTTCCTATGTCACAGATGAAGCCCGCCATCTTATCGGCTACGTCACCATCAGGACCCTCGTTCTCGAAAAGAATACCGAAACACTTATCGGCGATATAATGGAACCGAATGTTATTTCTGCCTCCACAACCGAGGATAAGGAATCTGTCGTTCAGCGTATGAGCAAATACGACTTTGATACCATGCCGGTAGTCGATGCTGAAAACCGCCTTGTTGGAATCATCACCTTCGACGACGCAATCGACGTCATCGAAGAAGAGGCCACCGAAGATATCGAAAAGATGGCAGCTATCACCCCGAGCGACCGCCCCTATCTCCGAACTTCGATTTTCGATATATGGAAATCCCGTATTCCCTGGCTGATGATACTAATGCTTTCATCCACCTTCACCGGAATGATAATCAGCAGCTTCGAGGATGCTCTCGCGGCCTGCGTTGTGCTCACGGCGTTTATTCCGATGCTCATGGGCACCGGCGGTAACTGCAGCAACCAAACCTCCGCAACGGTTATCCGCGGACTCTCCCTTCAGGAAATTGATTTTCGTGACATTTTCAAGGTAATATGGAAGGAAGCGAGGGTCGGTATTCTTGCCGGTATTTCCCTTGCGGCCGTAAGCTTTGTCAAGGTTCTCCTTTTCGACGGAATGCTACTCGGAAATTCGGAAATCACACCCCTTGTTTCCGCCGTTATTGCGCTGACCCTTCTCCTCACGGTTTTTTGTTCAAAGATAGTCGGTGCTTTCATGCCCCTTATCGCGAAAAAACTCGGTGCCGACCCCGCGGTTATGGCATCTCCTTTTATCACTACAGTCGTCGACGCTCTTTCCCTCGTGATTTATTTCGGATTTGCGACGGTGCTTCTCGGTCTGTGATATGAACCGATGATTATTCAAGCTGGGCGACCCCGCCGGTCGCCCTTTATTTTATTATTTATTCCGGAGGCTATGCAGCTATGAATGTTATTATCGCAAACATAATTTCCTTTGTTTCCTGCACCATGATGATGCTCATCGGGCTTATCAAGGATAAAAACAAAATCCTCGGCGCCCAGTGCATCCAGTTCACCCTCATGGGAATTTCCCATTTCCTTCTCGGAGGAATTGGCGGCGTTATCGCAACTGTTGTCAGTATTTTACGGAACCTCGTTTTCTTTAAATTCAAAAGCTCCGCTTTGCTCAAAATCGGTTTTATTGTTCTCCAGGTTGCTCTTTCCGCCGGAACCGTCACTCTCAATCCCGTAACGTGGCTTCCGATACTCGCAACCTCCATATTCACATGGGTGATAGATACGGACAATATCATAAAATTCAAATGGGTCATGATCATAAGCGTCGCCATGTGGTTTGTATATGATTCGGTTCACCTTAATTTCATTTCCGCGGCGTTTGATGCTTTTACTGTTGCTTCTACCGGTTGGAGCATTTTCCAGATAAAAAAATCCACTGAAGAGGTCTGATGAATGGAATTTCTCGGTGAAATTGAAATAAACGTAATCATAGGCAATATAATATCCCTTATTGCCTGCACCGTTATGGTTCTTATTGGATTTATAAAGAACAAGAATCGCTTCCTCGCAATGCAGATACTGCAGTTTGCGCTAAATGCGGTTTCCCGCCTGTTTCTTGGTGCCGTCGGCGGAGCCATCGGCAGTATAATCAGCCTCGTCCGCAACATCATCATCGCGAAATGGAAGTGCACAAAATGGCTTAAATTTGCCCTTATCGCAATTCAGATACTTCTTTCCGCCGGAACGGTCACCCTTAATCCCATAACGTGGCTCCCGATTCTTGCAGCCGGAACGTTCACATGGTATATTGATACTGACGACGTAATGCGGTTCAAATGGGTGGTAATAATCACCGCCGTTATGTGGGCGGTCTATGACCTTTATCACCTCAACTTCGTTTCCGTCTGGTTCGATGCTTTTACAGTTGCGTCCAACGGCTGGAGCATGATTCAAATAAAGCGTGAAAAAAGCTTCCGAAAACCATAACTGATACCGCTGCAATTCAAAAAGGCTTCCTTACCCGAAGGAAGCCTTTTTTCTGTTTTGCATTAAAGAAAACTTTTCGCAGATTTATATCCGTAAATTTCGTCAGTTTCGAGAACTGCCCGGTTGATGGCTTTTCCGAGCACCCTCGCGGCAAGAGTTCCCACCACGTCCGCGCAGGTTTTCACTTTCCCGGTGCAAAGGGCATAGACCGTATCCCCATCCATGCTGGTATTTACCGGGCGCACGGTCCTTGCAATACCGTTTGATGCCATGGCGGCAACCTTATTCATTTCCGCCTTGTCAAGGTCGGCGTTGGTAATTATGGCTCCGATGGTGGTATTAAAAGAAAATTTGCTTGCAAGGTGGAGCAGCTTCACCGCCTCTGCCTCGCTGGAGAGCATAGCGTCCTTTTCTTTGTTGAGAAGTCCCGCAAGCTGTTTATCCGAATCTATCTCAAAAACGTCGCCCACGGCGTTTACAGCGACTATGGCACCCACCTGAAGCGCTCCCATCTGTATGCAATAACACCCGAGTCCTGATTTCATCGCAAAGGCATCGCCGTGTATCTTTCCGACCGTTGCGCCCATTCCTGCACCGACGTTTCCGTTGCGCTCCGTATTCTTTTCGCTGTCAAGGCAGGCGGCATAGCCCATTTCCTTATCCGGACGCACGGAACCATCAACACAGCCAAGATCAAAAATACAGGAACCCACAACTATCGGCACAGTTGCCTTACCGACTTTCACCCCGCGCCCCTTTTCCTCAAGGTATTTCATAACCCCGCCGGCGGCATCAAGCCCGAAAGCACTTCCGCCGCTTAAAAGAAGCCCGTTTATTCCGTCGTTGCTCATAAGTGGATTGAGAAGCTCCGTTTCCCTCGATGCAGGTCCTCCGCCCCGGACGTCAACCCCGCAAACTGCTTTTTTATCGCAAAGTATGACGGTACAGCCGGTTGCATGTTCCTTATTCTGAGCATGACCTATGCTGATATGCTTTATGTCATGTATGCTGATTTCCTTTATTTCACCCATGAAAATCACCTCTTTCATAACTTTATCATAACACAGCAAGTCAAGAGCATAAAATTCATATTTTGTTTATTGCATTATGGGGATTCCTGGTTTATAATCTTTTTACACTATCAAAAGGATGTGAACTTATGAATAAAAAATTACTCTCTCTTGTTTTTGCCCTTGTTTTGACCCTCGCAATGTTTGCGGGCTGTTCTTCAAATGAAGATCTTGGCGTAATTTCCGGCAAGGATTCCGAAAACAGCGTTTCTGCCGAAGGAACCTGGGACCGTGACCTTAACGAGCACTGGAAAAACGGTGAAAATGGTGAAAAACTCGAAGCAGCCACCCACGAACTTGATGAAATGAGCGTCTGCACCGTCTGCGGAAGCACTATCGTGGAATGGGGCGACGGCAGCGCAGATGTTTATAACTACGACGCGGATTACAACCTCCTCAGAAACACCTCCTATGATGCCGTAGGAAACGTAACCAGCGAGTACCTCAAAGAAGTCGTATATGACGAAAACGGCAATGCTGTTTCCGCAAAAACATATCTTGACGGCGTTCTTATTGAAGAAGCGGAATACACCGTTATCGACGGCTATGCCGTAATGACAAAATGCATCACTTACTGGGACGACCGCACGTATCAAAGCAACAGCTTTGATGAAAACGGAAACCTCGTAAGCTCTAGTCATTATGAAGAAAACGGCGAGCTCGTTTTTGAAAGCGTGATGGAATACGCCTGGGATTCGGAAGTCGGCTATTACAACAGCAAAGCGACCCAATATGATTATACCATCGGAAACGAAACAGTTTGTGAATACAACCAGCACGGCGACCCCATAAGCATTTGCGAAATGAATGATGCAAAAATGGTTCTCTCCAGCTTAACCTATGAATACGAGTATGACGATGAAGGAAGAAAAACCTACCAGAAATATACCGAAAACGGTCACCCCGTCGAGGAGATTTTCTTCGGCTATCACGAGGAAGAAGACGGCTGGTGGAGCTACTACCAGAAACATATAGTCTATAACGAGGACGGTTCTTACACCATCTGTGAATATGACGAAAACGATGAACTCCTCAGCGAAACCGTATACAATTCCGACGGAAGCATTGCCGGATAATCACGCAATAAAAAAAGCCCGCACCGCGGGCTTTTTTGTTTTTAAATCCAAATTTCTGCCGTTGAAAAAGCGCTCCATGATGAAGCTCCGGCTTCATATATTTTTCAATTTATACAAAAAACAGCCGGCACCCAAGCGGCAATTGTATCAGCCTCCTCACGGTATGGGAAAAAGGTTTTTATTGGAATTTCTCTCCGCCATTTCCGGTGAACCCCAAATGCCTTTTCTCTTTAACCGGAGTAAATTTAAAGCAAAAAAGAACCCCACCAAATGGTGAGGTTCTGAAAAATCTCTTTGAAACGATTAACGTTTGGAGAACTGGTCGCGCGTTAATAAAACAGTCCGGTGGACTGTTTTTAGCGTCGACCCGCAGCGAACTATGTTCGCGAGGACACCTCAGTGCACCGATAAAAAAGAACCCCACCAAATGGTGAGGTTCTGAAAAATCTCTTTGAAACGATTAA
>CAZOOL010000096.1:0-7160 GCA_964581405.1 uncultured Oscillospiraceae bacterium
GCGTAAGCGATTGCCCGAACGTGCATCTTTATCTTGAAAACAAAAAAGCAAAAGCCGCAGAAAGCGGTTGTATCGAGTGCGGTCACTGCTTTGCCATCTGTCCGATGAATGCGGTCAAAATCGAGGGCTACGATTGTGCTGACGAACCCGTTACGCAGATGACCGAGTTTGACAGCGAAAAGCTTTTGTCGGCTATGAAAAGCAGAAGATCGATCCGCCGCTTTACGGCGCAGCCCGTAGAGGACGAAAAGCTGCAAAAAATACTGGAAGCGGGGCGCTATTGCCCTACAGGAGCAAACGCACAGAATGTTGCGTTTACGGTTTTGGGAAGCAAACAGGGCGAAGCAGAATCACTTTGCGTGAAGCTGTTCCGAAAAGGCAAAAAGCTCGGTTCACCCTTTGTGGATTTCCTGAAAAGGATAGAAATTTCGGACGACTTCTTTTTCAAGGGCGCACCGCTTGTAATCGTGGTATCAAGCAAGAGCGACATCAATGCAGGACTTGCAAGCTCTTATATGGAACTCATGGCTTACAATCTTGGGCTTGGCGTGCTTTACAGCGGATTCTTTGTGATCTGCACGAAGCTGAGTGGAAAACTCAAAAAGATGCTGCAGCTTCCCAAGGGGCATAAGGTGGTCTCCTGCCTGGTTATCGGATACCCGGACGTAAAGTATCAGCGAATCGCGCCGCGAAAGGAAGTACAGGCAAAAGTACTGTAAGTTCAAAGGCGGACCGAAAAAAGTATGTTTGATTTTTTTCAGAAAACCAAAATTAAAAGACGGCCTGACGGAAAGAATGTTTGAACGTAAAAAAGGGCTTACCCTTCGGGGAACGGAATATCGCCCTAAAGGTGAAAACCTGCCGATTGCCATCGTGTGTCATGGGTTTATGGCACGGCAGAACACAGCGAGACATTATGCCGTAAAGCAAAACGAAAATCGGCTGTTTACAAAAATTTTATTCTGATGGGACAGATTCGCACCCTCCGCACCCGAAAAAACATTCCGCCGTTTCACGGGCTCCGTCCAGACAGCAGTTTTTTCTAAAATACCGCCGCCATCCAAAAACGCGGAAATTTATTAATTTATGGCTGTCCTTGCCATCACAAACAAATACGCCGCCCGGCCGGTAAAGATCGGCCAAGCGGCGTTTTTTTATAATTTTATCATGGAAGTGCTGCTGAACGGTAAGGGAAGTCGCTTTATCTTCGCTGTTCTTTCATGTGGCGCTCGATATCGCGCTGCATATCGCGTTTTGCGGCGTCATCGCGCTTGTCATAAAGCTTTTTGCCGCGGCAAAGTCCGACTGAAATCTTGACCCTTGAACCGCTGAAATAAAGCTCCAGCGGAACAAGCGTAACGCCCTGCTGCTGTATAAGGGCGTTGAGTTTCATTATCTCGCGCTTGTGCATCAAAAGCCGGCGAACCCTCAATGGATCGCGGTTGAAGATATTTCCCTTTTCATAGGGGCTGATGTGCATTCCGTTTACGAAAATCTCGCCGTTTTTGATGTCGCACCAGCTGTCTTTAAGGTTGACCTGCCCGGCACGGATGCTTTTTACTTCCGTTCCGAAAAGTTCGATTCCGGCTTCGTATTTGTCATCGACAAAGTAATCGTGGAAAGCCTTTTTGTTGTTGGCAATGGTCTTTTTTGCATCCTTTTTATCCATTCGTGCTCGCCTCCTTCCGGAATATTTTGTTTTTGAGCACCGTGCTCAAAAAGCCCGTGCTCACATCACGCTGCGTCCTTCGATAGCTCTGTAAAGGGTGACTTCGTCGGCATATTCAAGGTTTCCTCCAACGGGGATTCCATAGGCAAGGCGTGAAACTATAACGCCCAGCGGCTTGAGAAGGCGCGAAATATACATGGCCGTGGCCTCGCCTTCGACGGTGGGGTTCGTTGCCATGATGACCTCTTTCACTTCGCCGTCCTCAAGACGCAAAAGGAGTTCCTTTATAAAAAGGGATTCCGGCCCGACCCCGTCCATGGGCGAAATAAGCCCGCCGAGGACGTGATAAAGCCCGTGGTATTCCTTCGTACGCTCGATGGCAATGACGTCCCGGGGGTCTTCCACAACGCAGACGGTCGTTCTGTCCCTCGATTCATCGCAGCAGATGGCGCAGCGGGGCGCATCGGTTATATTTTTGCAAACCTCGCAGTAACCGATTTTCTCCCTTGCCTCAAGTATGGAAGCGGCAAATTCCCTTGCCTCCTCCTCGGGCATCCTTAAAATATGGAACGCAAGGCGCTGGGCGCTTTTCTTGCCGATTCCCGGAAGCCGGGCGAAATGCTCGGTCAGTTTCGTAAGCGGAAGTACGCTGTAATTCATTCTCAACCTCTGAAATATCAGAACATTCCGGGAATGCTGAGATTGCCGGTAATGGCATTCATTGCTTCGGAATTGGTCTTTTCGATGGTGGAAATTGCCTCGTTAACTCCCGCAACAATAAGATCCTGGAGCATTTCGATATCGTCCGGATCGACAACTTCGGGTTTGAGTTCGATGCCGAGCATCTCCTTTTTACCATTCATGTGAATGGTGAGCATTCCGCCGCCGACGGTGAAATCGTATTCCTTTGCGTCCAGTTCTTCCTGAAGAGCAGTCATCTGCTCCTGCATTTTCTGTGCCTGTTTAAGCATACCCTGCATATTGGAAGGGCCGCCGCCGTATCCCTGGGGAAGTCTTGCTTTCATATTTTATTCCTCCGATTCTGGATTATTTTGTCTATTTAAAGCTCTCCGATGCCCATTTCCTGCGCTCTTTTCGCAAGAACAGCAAGGGGATCATCTTCTGCCTTTTTTTCTGTTTTTTTATACGGGCCTATGCCGTAGCGGGTTCCGCAAACTTCCGTTATGACGTTCTTGATAAGCTCGCGGGAATCGTCGTTTTTCTGCATATAGCCGATGAAAAACTCGTTGGGCGAATCAATAAGAACCCTTCCGCCCACAAGATACGCCTTTGAGCCGTCGAGGAAGGAAAACAGCATACGGTTTTTCTTTCCGATAAGTTCAACAACGTCCTCCCATTGGGCGAATTCCTGTTCAGAAGAAAGAACCTCCGCCTTCGGAACAGCTTTCGGCGCTTCCGGAAGGCTTTCATGAACAGGCTCCGGCTTTTCTTCCGCCAAATTTTTTGCCTGAACCGCCGGCGCCGCGGGAGCAACTCCCCTCGCCTTGAGCAGATTGAGCTCGCTTTCGAGCTTTTCAATCCTCGCGAGGAGCGCCTCATGACTTTGGGAAAGAGCTGGCGAACAGAGCTTCACCAGCGCAAGCTCGAATTCAAGGCGCTTCGAAGCGCTCTTTGCCATTTTCACAAGGGTATCCTGCAAAACGGAAACGGCATAAAAAATTTCCGGCTGGGAAACAGCCTTTGCCTGTTTTTCAATGCGGAGCAATTCCCCGGGAAGAACCTTCAGTATTGCCGAAGCTTCCTTCGTACAGGAAACGATCATAAGGCTTCTGAAATGGTTTATCAGTTCGTCGCAAATTCTCGAAACGTCGGCAGAGCCTTCATAAAGCCTGTCAACCGCCGCAAGAACCTCCGGAACGTTCTTTTCAATGATTTTATCCGTCAGTTCAAAAAGGTATTCCCTTCCCGCAAGACCGGCGCAGCGGCTTACGGTATCCACCGTCACGACCTCATCGGAGGAACGGCAGATATCCAGAAGCGAAAGAGCATCGCGCATTCCGCCGTCCGCAAGCTTTCCGACAAGAAGAGCCGCATCGTCCTCTATGGATATCCTTTCCATCCTGCAGACGAATTTCACCCTTTCGGCAATGACTTCCGGCGGCATTCTTCTGTAATCAAAACGCATACAGCGCGAAAGAATCGTTGCCGGAAGGCGGTGAACCTCCGTTGTGGCAAGAATAAAAATAACGTGCTCAGGCGGCTCCTCCATGATTTTAAGAAGGGCGTTCGCCGCCTCTTTTGTGAGCATATGGGCTTCGTCGATTATATATACGCGGTATTTCGCCACCGCCGGGGTGAAGTTCGCCTCGGAGCGAAGGTCGCGGATATCGTCAATATTTCTGTTGGAAGCTGCGTCCATTTCGGTGATATCGAGAAGCGAACCTTCGTCGATTCCGCGGCATATCTCACATTCGCCGCAGGGCTCGCCGTCCTTTTCATTGGGGCAGTTCACCGCCTTCGCAAGGATTTTCGCGCAGGTGGTTTTTCCGATGCCTCGGCTCCCCGTAAAAAGATAGGCATGACCGAAAGTTTTTTCCGCAACCTCTTTTGAAAGGACGGAAGTTATATGTTCCTGTCCCGCAACGTCCCGGAAAAACCTCGGGCGGTATTTGCGGTATAATGCCTGATACATAGTTTTCCTCCTTTCAACTTTTAAAGGCCCCCTTGTTAAAGAGGGCTGGCATTTGCGCGAGCAAATGACTGGGGGATTCCTTCCTAAGATGATCTCTCGACTTATAAAGAATCCCTCCACCGTGCCTACGGCAACGGTCCCCCTCCCTTTGACAAGGGAGGCAATATAAAACGCGGATATGTGCTTTATCACACGGTATACAGATTTTTCTGCGGCACCCAAAAAGACCGCTTAATGCTGCTCGGTTCCCCGCCTGACATGGTTCACGGTTTTTTGTCGCACAGGACCCATATACCGCATGGCAAAGCGCATATCCGCGCCGTCATCGTTTGTTTTACCGCTGAATATTATTCAGCGTCTTCCTCTGCGGGAACTTCCTCTTCTGCGGGAGCTTCATCGCAGCAGCAGCAACATTCCTCTTCCGGGAATTCATCAAAAAGATCGTCATCATAGCAATCGCAGCAATCATCATCGCAGCAGCAGGATTTTTTGAGGAAGAGATACATTGCGCCTGCGCCCGCAGCGATAAGTGCGAGAGCACCGACAACAATACCGAGAACAGTACCGAATTTCATTAAATTACCACCTTTCAAAACTGTCTTTATTTTCAGCTTTTTTGCTTCAAATTTATCATAAGCGTCCACAATGGTCCTCATGGCTTCAACCGCCTGTCTGATTTTCATCACGAGCGCCTTCTTTCAAATTTATATCGTACAATAAATAATACCACATATTTTCATTTTCGGCAAGTGCCTGTTATACATTTAATTATAATTTAACAAATTTATTTCGTCACAGATGCTTTTGAATATGGGCGCGGCGAAATCTCCGCCGGAATCCATGCCCTCCGCAAAAACCGCGATGGCGTATTTCGGGTTTTCAGCCGGGAAGAACCCGACGAACCATGCGTGGATGATCTCGCCGCCTTCGCTGTCATACTGCCCCGTCTGGGCAGAGGCGGTTTTTCCTCCGGCGCCGCCTTCATTCGGTTTTGCGTTTGTTCCGCTTCCGTTTTCGACGACGTTTATCATCATATCCCTCAAAATCTCCGCTGTTTTGACGCTCATAACCGGATTCGCGGCGTAATCCGCCGTGGGGGTGTAATCCCCTTCTCTGTCATAGGTCCCGAGCACCAGCTTCGGCGTAACGGCTTTGCCGCCGTTTGCCATCGCGCAGGCAAGCACCGCCATTTGCACCGGCGTTGCCATAAGGCTTCCCTGACCGAAGGCAAAGCTCGCGAGGACCGTTTTTGCGGAAAGAGATCCCGCCGAAGGAAGGCTCCCCGAAGCGGAAGAGTAATTATCCCCAAAGGAAGCCGGCGTTCCGAAGCCGAGATTTTTCGCCATTTCGAGGATGCACTCTCCGCCGATTTCAAGGGCAAGGTCGATGAAATACGGATTGCATGAAATTTCGAGGGCTTTTTCCATATTAATTTCGCCGTGGCCCAAAGCCCAGTGGCATTTATAAACCCTGCCGTCAACTTCAATGCTGCCGGTGCATTCATAGGCGCGTTCCGGCGATATTCCCGCTTCAATGGCGGAAGCCGCCACCGCCAGCTTCCAGGTCGAACCGACGGAATAGGCAGAAAAAGCTCTGTTCACGAACGGCGAATCTTCGGCCTCAAGATAATCCGCTATATTTGCCGGGTCAAAATCCGGGCATGAAGCGCAGGCGAGTATCTCCCCGTTTTCAATATCCATCACCACCGCGGCGCCCTTTTCCGTTCCTTCGGAAAGCGCCTTTTCGGTGATGCGCTGGATATCCGAATCAAGCGTCAGAACGACCCCGCTGTTTTCGCTTGTTTCCTCCTCTTCAAGGGAAATTTCCTCGCCGATGAGGAGCTTCCCCGTCCCATCGGTATAATAAGTCACAGAAACGGTTTTCCCGTTTTCTTCGAGGAAACTGTCGAAGCTCTGTTCAATGCCTGAAACGCCCTTTCCGCCGTTCATATAGCCTATTATATGAACCGCGAGGGGGTTTTCGCCGTATCGCCGGGGATATGAAAAATTATATATCCCCTCGCCCTCGATTATTTTTCCGCCGGTGTCAATGACCGACGGACCGAATTTCTGAAAAGCGTCCGCCAGTTCTTCCCTCTCCGTAAATTCAAGTATCGCGGAAATCTCCAATAAATCCGGAAAAACAAGCACCCTGCGCTCAAGGCTTTTGTTTACAAGGGGTGAAAGATTTCTGTCGAAGATCCCCGCCCTCGTTTCAGCAAGTTCAAGCGTTCTTCTGCTCTGAAGGGCGGCGGCTTCGACAGAAACACCGCCGCTTCCGATATATGCCACCCGCAGCAGAACCGCCCCCAGCAGCACGACCATCACACATAGAAAACCGGTCATTCTTCGGACCATGTTCCGCCTCCTTTTTACTTTTAAAAGAGTGTTCCCCGCGCAAAAAACAAATAATCAAAAATTTTTGAAAAAAGTTCTTGACTTTTTGGTTTTCAGCTGTTATAATAACTCTTGCAGTTGAAAAACGCGGTAGTGCTGGAATAGGCAGACAGGCACGTTTGAGGGGCGTGTGTCTTTGACGTATGGGTTCAAGTCCCATTTACCGCACCAAAAGGTCACTAACATTTGTTGGTGACCTTTTTTGTTTGCATTATATAAATTCAGATGACGTTTGCTCTGTCGGGCAAAGGAAGGAGAGCCCATGGAAAATTTTGTACCGTTTGAAAAGCTTTCAAAAAAGAAGCAAAAAGAACTGAACGCCATGAAGCGCCGCGGCTGGAACGGAATCAATCCCGTGACAAGAAAACCCGCGAACCCAAAGGCATACAATAGACGAAAGGCACAGAACCGAAGCGAATTCGATTCTGTGCCTTTTTATTTT
>CAZOOL010000097.1:0-7062 GCA_964581405.1 uncultured Oscillospiraceae bacterium
ACTCGGAAGAAGGATTTTCATCAACAGGTGCATCTTCGTTAGAGCAAGCTGCGAAGGAGAGAACCATCATGAGTGCGAGAAGCATTGCAAGAAGTTTTTTCATAATAAATACTCCCAACTTTCAATTTTTTAATTTTCATTACAGCATTGCGCCGTAATTCAGCATATATTATAGCCACAGAAATCCGGTTTGTCAAGCATAACGTTAACAATTTATCGTAAAATCGCATAAATTTTCCCGTTTTTTTGAGTAAAACAATTTATTTTCACCAAAAAATGAACGCTTGTTGCTTTTTCTGACAAAAAGTCATCACAAAATTTGTCGGAACTTCTAAAATTTTAATCGGTTTTTAAAATAATAAGTCGTTTTTGCTGATTGATTTTTTAATTATGTTGTAATATAATATACTTGGTTTAAATTGACTATCTAATGTCAAAAAATAAACAAACCAAAGAACGCAGAATAGAAAAGAGGTTTTTGTCCATGTCCTTTTTCGGCATTAAAGGCGTTCACGTTCCCCACAGAAAGCATACCGCTGACTGCCACCCGGAACGTATGCCCATTCCGAAAACTGTAGTTATCCCCATGGCTCAGCACATCGGCGCTCCCGCAAAGCCCGTTGTTAAAGTTGGGGATACTGTTGGCGTCGGCCAGGTCATCGGCGAAGCGGTCGGATTTATTTCCGCACCTGTTCATGCTTCCGTTTCCGGTACCGTCAAAAAAATCGATACCATGGCCAACAGCAACGGCGGCACCATGACCGCCATCACCATCGAATCCGACGGTGAAATGCGTCCCCATGAAAGCGTTGTTCCCCCGGTTGTTACCAATTACGATGAATTCGTAGCGGCCGTCCGCGCAAGCGGTATCGTCGGTCTCGGCGGCGCAGGCTTCCCCACCTTCGTAAAGCTTTCCGTAAAAGACCTTTCCAAGGTCGAGGAAGTTGTTCTCAACGGTGCGGAATGCGAGCCCTATATCACAGCCGATACCCTTACCATGACCGACAGAGCCGATGATATTTTCGAAGGCATCCAGCTCCTCGAAAAATACCTCGGCGTAAAGAAAGTTATCATCGGCATCGAAGATAACAAACCCCAGGCAATCAAAGCAATGCAGGAGCTTTCCAAAAAGGACGGCGCCATCGTTGTAAAACCCATGCCCGCTGCATATCCCCAGGGCGGTGAGAAAGTTCTTATTTACAACACCACCGGCAAAACCGTTCCGGAGGGCAAGCTTCCTCTCGACGTCGGCTGCATTGTTATGAACGTGACCACCCTTGCCTGCATCGCCGAATACGTCAGAACCGGTATGCCCCTTGTTGAAAAATGCCTTACCGTTGACGGTTCCGCCGTTGCAACCCCCAAAAACGTAATCGCTCCCATCGGTACTTCCATGAAAGACGTATTTGATTTCTGCGGCGGCTTCAAAGAAGAACCCAGAAAAGTCATGTACGGCGGCCCGATGATGGGTATTGCGGTTCCTTCCCTCGAAGAACCCATCCTCAAGAACACCAACGCTATCCTTGCTTTCAACGACAAAGACGCGACTCTTCCGGATGAAACTCCCTGCATCCGCTGCGGCAACTGCATCAACCATTGCCCGCTCAACCTCAATCCTCCCGCAATCGCAAAGGCTCTCAGATCCGGCGACGGCGCAGAGATTGCCAAAACCAAAGTCAACATCTGCATGGAATGCGGCGCCTGTGTATTCGTATGCCCCGCACACCGTCTGATCGTTCACAGAAACAAACTCGCAAAGGCAGAGCTCCGCGCTTACCAGACCAAGCTTGCCGAACAGAAAAAGAAAGAGGAGGAAAATAAATAATGGATAATAATCTTATTGTTTCCGTATCTCCTCACGTTCACGGAAAAAGAACTACATATAACGTAATGCTCGATGTTTGCATTGCGCTTATGCCCGCAGCAATTGCCGGCGTTGCAATTTTCGGCATGAATGCCGCAATTCTCTGCATCGTTTGCGTAGCATCCTGTATGCTTTTTGAATTCCTTTTCACCAAACTCTGCCACCGCCCCACCACCGTCGGCGATTTTTCCGCAGTAGTTACCGGTCTTCTTCTCGCAATGAACGTTCCCGCGACCCTTCCCCTCTGGCAGGCAGTCGTCGGCTGCTTCGTTGCAATCGTTATCGTAAAATGCCTCTTCGGCGGCATCGGCTGCAACTTTGCAAACCCCGCGATCACCGCCCGTGTAGTAATGCTCATCGCATTCACCGGCACCATGGCGGCGGCCGTTCCGACCAGATTCACCTCCGAGGAAGCCCTCACCGCAAGCGCAACTCCTCTTGCTCTTCTTTCCGACGCCGATAAGGTTTCCGGATTTATGGAGGAAGTTTCCCTTATGGATATGTTCCTCGGTCTCCGCGGCGGCGCACTCGGCGAAACTTCCGCCCTTGCGCTCACTCTCGGCGGTATCTACCTCATAGTACGCAAAGTCATCACCTGGCATACTCCCGTAGTCTTCATCGGCGCTGTTTTTGCTCTTGCATTTGCAATCACCGGTGACGTGACCGCCGCTCTTTATTACACCCTTTCCGGCGGTACCTTCATCGGCGCCATCTTCATGGCAACCGACTACGTAACCTCTCCTTCCACCGCAAAAGGCAAAATCATCTTTGCTCTCGGATGCGCGGTCATCACAACCCTCATCCGTTTCTACGGAAGCTATCCGGAAGGCGTATCCTTCTCCATTCTCTTCATGAACATTCTCAATCCTTATATTGATAAATGGACCATGAAAAAACCGTTCGGAGGTGTTAAAGCATGAAAGAAAACATTAAAAGCGTAGTTGTTCTTACTGCCATCTGCCTTGTTGTTGCGGTTCTTCTTGCTGTTACCAACTCCATCACCGCTCCCATCATCGCAGAAAACAAAGCTGCTGCCGCAAATGATTCCCTTCTTGTTGTAATGCCCGAAGCAACCGGCTTTGAAGAGATCACTTTTGAAAATACCCCCGCAACCGTCAAAAACGTATATAAAGAAACCAGCGGCCTCGGATACGTAATGATCCTCGGAACCACTTCCCAGTTCTCTTCCGATGAAATGGGCATCACCGTTGCCTTCGGCGCGGACGGCAAAATCTGCGGCATCGCTCTTACCGGTTATTATGAATCCAAAGACTTCGGCGCAGATTATCCTTCCACTTATGTTGGTCAGGACTCCGCTCTCGGCGGCGTAACCCTTGTTGCAGGCTGCACCTATTCTTCCACCGCATTCAGAGATGCTATCACCGATGCTTTCAATGTTCTTATCGAAAATAACCTTGTTGCGGCAGGCGAAAAGAGTGAAGAACAGCTCATCGCCGAAGCAATGCCTCTCGCACTTCCGGGATGCACCGATGCACTCGGCAACTGCCTCGTAACCGAAATCGAAGCTGTTGCTCCCGCAACCCAGGCATTCAAAGCAAACAACGCTTGCGGCTATATCTACGTTGTTTCCACCGATAACGGAACCGTTGTTGTTGGTGTCAACGCATTCGGTGTTGCAAAAGTTATCGACCTTGAAGGCAACGATATCACCGACGCTTCTGCTGATGTTGCTGCAACTGCTGCTGCATTTGCTGCACCTCTTGCAACCGAAAGCCTTGAAGCGAACCTCAAGACCGCAACCAACGCTGCCCCCGAAGGCGCAGTTATCACCCCTGTTGAAAGCCTTCCCACCTTCGGCAACATTATCGCAGCATTCACCGCTGAAACTTCCGACGGTATTCAGTATATCGTAATCAGCCAGCCTTACGGCTTCGGCAACCACGGCATGAAGATGCTCCATGTATTCGCAGAAGACGGTTCCGTCGTTCTCTTCAAATCTCTCGGAGAACTCATCCTTGAAGGCGAATATTATTCCGCACACAGCCTTACTGATGCTTCTGCATATGTTGCACAGTTTGTCGGCGCAACCGAAAGCACATGGTCCGACGATACGACCCTTGTTGCCGGCGCAACCATGACCGCAAACGCTGTTTCCTCTTCCTTCCGCAGCGCTTTTGAAGCTTTCAATCTCATTAAGGAGGTTGTTGCATAATGAAAAAATTAGGTATTCTTCTTAAAGGTATTATTAAAGAGAACCCCGTTCTCGTACTTCTCCTCGGCACCTGCCCCACCCTTGCAACCACCACCGGAGTTATTTCCGCATTTGCAATGGGCATTGCCGCAACCGCAGTTCTTATCTGCTCCAACATCGCAATTTCCGCGCTCCGCAAAGCGATCCCGGACAAAGTAAGGATTCCCGCATACATCGTCGTTATCGCAGGCTTCGTTTCCGTTGTTCAGATGCTTATGCAGGCGTATTTCCCGGATCTTTACGATATGCTCGGCGTTTACCTCGCACTTATCGTTGTTAACTGCATCATCCTCGGCCGTGCCGAAATGTTCGCACGCAAAAACAACATCTTCGATTCCGCACTTGACGGCATCGGAATGGGTCTTGGCTTCACCCTTGCTCTCGTAGTAATGGGTTCCATCCGCGAAGTTATCGGCTCCGGCACCTGGGCAGGAATCGAGCTCACCGCCCTCAAACCCTATGCCGTTTCCATCGTGACTGCGGCTCCCGGCGGCTTCCTTGTATTCGGCTGCCTTATCGCTCTTGTAAACAAACTCACCTCCGGAAAATCCGCAAAGAAAGAGTTTGCCTGCGCCGGCTGCCCCAACGCATCCGCCTGCAACAAAGCGAACTGTGAATCTGAGGCAAAGGAGGAAACTAAATAATGAAAGAACTTCTTATAATCCTCATGAGCGCCGTCCTTGTTGACAACTACGTTCTCAACAAGTTCCTCGGAATCTGCCCCTTCCTCGGCGTTTCCAAAAAATCCGATCAGGCAGTGGGCATGGGCGTTGCGGTTATCTTCGTAATGCTCGTTGCAACCGCCGCAACCTGGCCCATCCAGACCTTCCTTCTCGACCCCAACGGTCTTGGCTATCTCCAGACCATCGTATTCATCCTTGTGATTGCGGCCCTTGTTCAGTTTGTTGAGATCTTCCTCAAAAAATACATTCCCGCACTTCACAAATCCCTTGGCGTATATCTTCCTCTTATCACCACCAACTGCGCGGTTCTCGGCGTTACCATCAACAACATCAGCGACGGCTATACCTTCGTTGAATCCATGGTAAGCTCCCTTGGCTGCGGACTTGGTTTCCTTCTCGCAATGTGGCTCTTCGCCGGCGTAAGAGGACGTCTTGAAGAATCCGATGCCCCCGAATGCTTCAAGGGTATTCCGATTACCCTTGTTGCCGCTTCCATCGTTTCCCTTGCATTCATGGGCTTCGGCGGCATTATTGATAAACTCTTCGCATAAGGAGATTATAAAAGATGACTGAAATTATTTTGAACGCAACCCTTGTTGTTGCCGGACTTGGCCTTGCAAGCGCGCTTCTTCTTGTTCTTGCCGATATCTTCATGGGCGTTAAAACCAACCCCGTCGAAGCGGAAGTCCGCGAATGTCTTCCCGGAGCAAACTGCGGCGCATGCGGTTTTTCCGGCTGTGACGCTTATGCAAACGCTCTTGCAAACGTTCCCGGCACTGCGGCAAACCTTTGCCGTCCCGGCGGCGAAGCAACCACAAAAGCAATTTCCGAAATCCTCGGAGTTGAAGCCGAAACTCTCGAACCTCTTACCGCATTCGTACATTGCGGCGGCGATTGCCACAAACAGACTTATAAAGAAATCTATCAGGGTCTCAATTCCTGCGCGGCAGCAAAAATGCTCTACGGCGGAAAAGGCGCATGCCTTTATGGCTGCCTCGGCTGCGGAGACTGTGCAACCGTCTGCACCAATGACGCCATCTGCATCGTTGACGGCATTGCACACGTTGACCCCAGAAAATGCGGCGGCTGCGGACTTTGCGTAAGCAAATGCCCCAACCACATCATTTCCCTTGTTCCCAAGGCAGAAAAAGCAGTCATCACCTGTTCCAACCATGAAAAAGGCGCCGTCGTTCGCAAAGAATGTCAGAACGGCTGCATCGGCTGCATGAAGTGCCAGAAAAACTGTCCTGCCGAGGCTATCACCGTTGTAAACTTCCTTGCAACCGTTGATTACGAAAAATGCATCGGCTGCGGCAAATGCGCCGAGGACTGCCCCGTAGGCTGCCTCGAAATGCTCAAAGCATAATCCGCAAAAATTTCTTGCAAAGGAAAAACGCTCCGCCGCTTCCAATAAGCGGCGGAGCGTTAAAAAAACTCAATGGAACTTTTCAAAGATAAAAAAATAAAAAACGACATAATTCTTGCCGTTGCGGTCATCATTGCCGCGGCCGGAATATGGCTCGTAACCGAACTCCTTAAAGAGGAAGGCGCCTATGCCGTCGTTGTCGTTGACGGAACCGAAACCGCGAGATACCCCCTTGATACCGATGCGGAGATCCGTCTCGAATCCGCAAACGGCGGATATAATATCCTTATTATAAAGGATGGCAAGGCTGACGTCAGCGAAGCTTCCTGTCCGGATCACGTCTGCGTTGACCAGCGCGAAATAAGCCGTACCGGCGAAGCCATCACCTGTCTTCCGAACAAAACAGTAATTACTATCGAAGGCCCGAGCGAGGCCGAAGTTGATCTGGTGTCTTAAATGAAAACAAAAAAAATTGCTATGCTTGGGCTTTCGATCGCCCTTGCGATGATAATGTCGTATATAGAGGTTCTTGTTCCGCTTTCCTTCGCGGTTCCCGGAATAAAAATGGGCCTTGCAAATATAGTTATAATCTTTGTGCTCTATAAACTCGGCACAAAGGAAGCCGTTCTTGTTTCTGTTATAAGGGTAATCCTCGTTTCCCTTCTTTTCAGCAACGCCATGGCAATGGCATACAGCATTGCCGGCGCGGTGCTTTCGCTTGTCGTGATGTGGATTCTCAAAAAGACCGATAAATTTTCCGTCATCGGCGTTTCCGTCGCCGGAGGAATCATGCACAACGTCGGCCAGATTATCATGGCGATAATCCTTCTCGGCACCGAGCAGATCGCTCTTTATCTTCCGGTGCTTATCGTCACCGGAACAATCACCGGTGTCGTTATAGGCATTGTCGCCGGAATCGTCATCAACAGATTCAAAA
>CAZOOL010000098.1:0-7034 GCA_964581405.1 uncultured Oscillospiraceae bacterium
CTATGCCCGCAAAACCTGAGGACAAAAAAACAGTGGCACTTCCTTACGAAGTGCCACTGTCCGGCTCTTTTCTTAAACCTCCAGTTCCTTCCCGAATCTGAAGCTCCAGATTACCGCGGAAACGACCTCTTTGCCGAGGGTTTCCGAAAGGAGTTTTTTATACATGTTAAGCTGCGCGGCATAGCGTTCCCGAAGTTCCTCAATGTCATCGACAAAATCGGTTTTGTAGTCAACGACCACAAGCTTTCCGTTTTCCTCAAAAACGCAGTCAGCAACGCCCTGAACGGTGATTTTATCCTCGTCGGAAGCTCCTTCATATCCGAGCTCGGCGGCGGAAAGCCCCCGGAGGAACCGAAGTTCTCTCCAAACCTTCGGGGATCTTTCGATGCGCAAGTAAAGCCCGCTTTCAAAAAAGGCTATGATTTTCCTCGGGTCAATGACCTCCGCCTGTTTTTCGCTTATAAAACGCTTTTCCAAAAGTCGGCGGATCTCTGCTTTCGGGTCGGCTTTGGCGGCTTCAAAATCGCAAAACTGCATGAAAGTGTGAAGGGCGGTTCCCCGGTCTGCGCCGGAAAGGGTGCCGTTCTGCGGTTTTGCCGAAAAAAGCATCTTCCTGTGCATATCCTGATGGGTGAGGGCAGAAACTCCCGCCTTTGCCGGAATTTTTTCCGAAGCGGCAAAGGGGTATTTCCAGCTCTGCCTTTCCGCAAGAATGCGGTAAACCTCCTCATCGAGGGGTTCGTCCTCTTCCTCCGGTAAGGCTGCCTCCGCCGTTTCAACAAAATCATCTCTTACTGTTGAAAACCTCCAGCGGGTGTCGTCCGGAATGACGGCGTCCTCGCCGAGTCCCGCCGCAAGCCGAAGATCAACGGCGTCCGGGTGGCGCAAAAGCGCCGTAAGTATCCAGTCTGCCTCGCATTTTGCGGAAGAAACGTTAAATGGGTCGAGTCTTTCTCCGCATTGCGCGTCCGAAGCGAGCTTCCCGAGGTATTTTTCTGTGTTTTTCTGACAGCAGGTGATGATAAGCCTCTCTTTCGGCCTTGTAAGCGCAACGTAAAGTATGCGCATTTCCTCCGCAAGGTTGTACCGGCGCAGCTCGTGCATCAGCGCGAGCTGGGGAACGGTCGTGAATCTTGCTCCGGTCTCCTTGTCCCTTCTGGGGCAGGCAAAACCAAGCTCCGGATGGAGCATTGTCTGGTCGCTGCGGTCGGTACGGAACTGCTTCGAGGTTCCGCAAAGGAAAACGACCGGGAATTCGAGTCCCTTCGAGCCGTGAACGGTCATTATGCGAACGCAGTTTCCGCTGCCGGTGCTTCCGGCAGGCTTAAGGTCGTTTTCCCTTTCCTCAAGGCGGGTTATGAACCGTATAAAGGAAGAAAGCCCATTTGCGCCGGCTTTTTCCCTGTCCGCGGCGTATTTTACAAGAAGCCGCAGGTTAGCGAGCTTGAGCTCGCCGTCCGGGCAGCTCCGCATCACCTGTGGGAAAGACGTCATGTCATAAAGCCGCTCTATCACAGCATCGCTTCTTTCATAAGCCGCCGCTTTCCGAAGGGAATCCAGAACGGATATGAATCCGGCAGCCTTTTCGCTGCCGTTTTCCGCCGCAAGCTTTACGGAGGAATAAAGGGGCACCTTCCGGGTATCGAGGCGGATTTCCGCAAGCTCGTCCGGGGTGAAAAGGAACATTTCGGAGAGCATCGCCCCGGCAAGGGGAATATCCAGAAGGGGGTTATCCACCGCCTTTAGAACGTCAATGACGGCGGCGACCTCCGGGCGGTTCAAAAATCCGTTGTCCTTTTCGCTTCTGGCGCTGATACCCCTTTTGCGGAGAGCGGAAAGAAAAACCTCAGCCTTTCCTTTGGTTGCGCGGAAAAGTATGCAGATGTCCGAATAGCGCATGGGTCGGTTCTCTTTTCCGTCAAAAACCGGTTCTCCCCTTAATACCATATTATAAATGCGCTCGGCAACAGCTTCCGCCTCTGCCTTGACTGAATCCTGATCCGCTTCAATGAGCATGACCTCGTTGCGGATTTTTCCGTCCTCAGGAAATTCCGCCGCGGGAATGAGCATTTCGGAACTGTCATATTCGATTTCCGCGGCTTTTGCGCTCATGATCTGGCCGAAAATATAGTTGACCGCGCCGGCAATGTTCCTGCGGCTGCGGTAGTTTTTGCCGAGAATGATGGTCGCCGGATAATTTTTGCTTTCGAGCACCGGCCAGCTGCGGCGCTTTTCAAGGAATAGCTCCGGCATCGCCTGACGAAAGCGGTAAATGCTCTGCTTCACGTCGCCGACGAAGAAAAGGTTGTTCCCCCGGGAGATATTTCTGAAAATGGTATCCTGAACCTTGTTGATATCCTGGCATTCGTCGATGAGGATATGGTCGAATCTTCCGGAAATATCCCGGGCTGTTTCCGTAGGGATATAAAGCCCGTGCTCATCTTTTTTTGTGAGCACCGAAAGGGTAAGCTGTTCAAGGTCGGTATAGTCGATAAGTCGCTTTTCGCGCTTCATTTCGCAAAATCGCCGCGCGTAATCGAGCGTGACGTCAAAAAGACAGCATACCTTCGGATAAAGGTCGGCTATATCCTCTGAAAATTCTGCCTCAGAAACGGAAAAATCCTTTGCGAGCGTCTTTTTGACGGCGTTTTTGTATTCCTCACGGGCGCTCTGGAAATACTTTTTGAAGTATTCGTCGGCGCCGTGCTTCGTCGGCATGCGTTTGAAAGATGCCGTTGCGACGGCGGCGCAGAAACTGTCCCAGCGTCCAAGCTCGCAGATGTATAAAAGCCCCTCAAGCACGCTGATATCGTCCAAACAGATTTCGGAAAGGCTGCCGAGCCCTTCTTCCTCGCATTTTTCCAAAAGCTGTTTCGCCTTGAGTATGTGATAGCCGAGCACCGAGCGGGCATACCCGAAAAGGACTTTGCCCCATTCGGTTTCCCCAACGGGTACGGCGGGGTCATACATTGCGGCTTTTTCCGAAAGCCAGTCCTCGTAATGGGGAAGGGAACTGATGAAACGGTAAAGGGTGAGCACCGCCTCGCCGAGTCCGGAATCCCTTCTTCCGCCGCCAAGTGTTTCCGCAAGCTCGGAAAATATCTCCGAGCCTTCGGAATAGTATTTTTCGATGGTTTCCTCAAGGGCAGCGGCGGAAATATCCGCCGCCTCGTCCTCGTCGGCAATGGAAGGATCCGGCATAAGACCGAGGGCGCTTGCATTTTCGCGCACGACCTCGGAACAGAACGAATGAATGGTCCCGATATGAGCACGCTCCATCAGAAGAAGCTGCCGCCCGAGCCTTCTGTCCTCCGGGTTCTTTGCGTAAAGTTCCGAAAGCTTCGAGTTTATCCTCGAACGCATCTCCGCCGCCGCGAGCCTTGTGAAGGTAACGATGAGCAGTCTGTCCGCGTCAACGGGGTTTTGCTCGTCGGTGAGCATGCGTATGACTCTTTCCACGAGGACGGCGGTTTTTCCGCTTCCTGCGGCGGCGGAAACGAGTATATTTCCGCCGAAGGAGGTGATAGCCGCAAGCTGACCCTCATTCCAGATACGTTCAGCCATTGTCGTCACCGCCTTTCAGTCTGCTGTAAAATTCATTATCGCTGAAGCTTTCGTGCTCAACAAAAGGCGCGTTTTCGCTCCGGCGGCAAATGCCCTTGTACGGGCAATGCCTGCAAGGTGTTTCGCTGTTTTTCTGATAGGGAAGCGCGGCGATTTTTCCGCCGGAAAGCTCCCCGGCAATACCGATGAGCAGCGAATCAATATGCGCCTTGATTTCACCGAACTGGGCGAGGGTCGCAATGGAACCGGAAATGCCGTTTTTACCCCGTTTTGCCGGGATGTAAAACCCGCCGAGCCCCGGTTCCATGGCGTTGAGCACCGCCTCGTCGTCAAGAAGGAGCCCGTTCATGCAAAAAGCCTTTTTTTGAGCATCACGGAATTTTTCCGGGCCGCTTTTGCGGTCGGAACTGATGACGGAGTCCTTCGCGGGCATATAAAGCACGCCGGAAGGGATCACGTCGGAAAGTCCGCCCTTTCCTTCCTGCCAAACGGAAAAGAGATAGACCAGCATCTGAATGTTTATGCCGTAATAAACGTCACAAAGGGCGAAATCCTTCGTGCCGGTTTTATAGTCAACGACCCTGACGTACCGCTTGCCGTCCCGGTTGAGCACGTCGATTCTGTCTATGGTTCCCTCAACGGTGATTTCTCTGCCGTCCGGCGTAAAAAGGCGGTAATACCCGACCTCTCTGCCGCCGAGGGGCGACTCAAAGGCGTATGGCTCGAATTCCGAATCGGCAAATTCTTCGCCGAGCCGGCGCAAAAGCCGAAAGAGAAAACCCGCCGTGCGGCGGAAAAGATACATAAATCTTGCGGTTTTGCCTTTTTCGCTGTCCATAACGGTGTCAAGGTATTCTTTGAGCACCGCATCGACCGCCTCCCGCAGTTCTTCGTCGGAAAGCGCGGCGATCCCCTTGCCTTTGTATCTCGGGATGAGCATCTGGAGCACGTAATGGATAAGCGTTCCGGAGGAAAGGGGCGAAAGCTCCGCTTTCTGCCTTTCTCTGAGCACCAGCCCGGATTTTATAAAGTAAGAAAAGGGACATCTTTCATAGGTGTCCAGCTTCGTGGGCGAAAAGCGGAACTTTTCTCCGAAAAGTTTTTCCGCTGTTTCCGGATTTTTAATGGAGAATTTCTCCGCCTCGACCGGGCTTCCGAGCTTTTGAGCACGCTCTGCCCAAAGGGCTTTTTCGGCGAAATATTTTTTGAGCGCCTTTTCCGAACCCACGGATTTTTTTCCATAGGAGGCAAGGTATTCAAAGGCAAAGCTTTCGCTGCAAAGCCAAAGGTCCTCCCTTTCCGTATCGGTGCTTTCCTCCTCAAGGCAGTTCACCGCCTCGGAAAGACGGCTTATGAGCACGGAAGGGCTTTGTTCGTCCGATGAGATATCGTATTTCGGGAAGGTCGCAAAAACCCTTTCCGAAGCGCTTGTAAAAGCGGTATATGCGTACATTCTTTCGGAAAGAACGGCATCGTTTTCGCCTTCGCCAAGGTCAATTCCCGATTCCGCAAGGATTTTTCTCTCCTCCTCGGTGAAAAGCGAGGAATTTCCGGGAACGGCGGGGAAAATCCCGTCGCAAAGTCCGATGATAAAAACGGCTTTTATATCGGAAGGGCGCATCCTGTCGGCAGTACCGGCAGAAACACAGTCGAGCGTGTGGGGCAAAACGCCGATTTTCGCTTCGCTGATGATGAGCTCAAAAAGCCTTCCCATGGTGTCCCCTTCAAGGCGGACTTCGCCAAGAGCGGAGGAAAATTTATCGAGCGCCCCGACGGTGAAGCTCCAGAAAGCATCGAGGTTTTCCGCGGCGGCGGTTTCGCCCGCCTCGGAAAGTTCATCGTAAAGTCTGCGAAGTCCTTCGGTCACCTCACATTCACAGAGAAAATCATAGAATGCGGCGGAAAATTCTCTTCCGCTCGCGCCGGGAAGACGCCGTTTGAGTTTCTCGAGGGGGGTTATAATGCGTTCACGCAGGGAATTGAGCCTGCCGAGCTTTTCCGCATCCTTCTCGGTAAGCTCGCAAAATCCGTCCGGGCTTCCGGTAAAAGGCGAAAGGAAAAGCCCGCCTCTGATATTCCATACAAAGCAGTAGTTTTCAAATTCCGCTATTTCTTCCTCGGAAAAGGGCAGGATCCCGGTTTTGAGGAGCCGGAGAATATCCGCCGCGGGGAAGTTCCCGCGCACTGCGGAAAGTGCAGCGGAAATGAAGGCGGAAAGCGGGTGCGCCGCAAGCTCGGCGGCTCTGTCCATATAAAGGGGAATTCCCGCCCGTTTGAAAGCTGCGGGAAGCGCGTGTTCATAGGGCGAAAGATCCCTTGCGATGACGGCCATATCCCGCCAGCGGTATCCGTGTTTTTCCGCAAGGTTTCTTGCCGTAACCGCAACATAGTTTGCTTCATCATACGGGTCGGAAGCCTTTATGCAGCGCACTTCGCCAAGATTCACGCCTTTGGGCGCGGAACCCTGAAGGAAGTTTTCCTCTATGTCAATGATGGCCTCCGGGCGGGTATCGTTTTCTTCTTCGGCAAAAAGAGGAGTCCCGACGGCGGCGCCGGTCTCCTTTGCGAGTTTTTCGAGGCGTCCTGCGGTGCGCTGGGTTTTTGAAAAAAGCCCGAAGCCGCCGGTGCGGTCATAGACGGAATCGCAGCAAAGGCTGATTTCCACCAGCGGAGCCTGTTCGAGAATTGTGCGGAGCATTCTGTATTCGCTTCCGGTAAATCCGGTGAAGTTATCGAGAAAAACGGTCTTTTCGCTGAAAAAATCCTTCTCAGAAAGGATATCGCAGGCGCGTTTTATGTCCGTCAGCGGGTCGATATAGCTTTTTTCGAGCATAGCGTTGTAAAGCTCAAGAACGGTCGAAAGGTCTGCGGCCTTTTCACCGAGGGTGCCGCCTTTTTCCGCGAGGGGAAGAAGCTCCGCGGGAGAAACGCCGGCGTTCTTGAGTTCGGTATCAGCCGCCACGAGCTTCTGTATAAAATGCGCGCCGTGGATATTTTTCTTGTAATAGCGCAGCTCGTCGCCGCAGGCGGAAAGCGCCGCCCCCATTAAAAGGAGCTTCGCCGTATCGTCGGTATATTCGCCGGCGAGCCCGCCGAAGGTACGGAAAATGCTGTTGCAAAGGCGTGAAAAACTGAGCACCTCGACATTCTGCGCCTTTTCCGGGCCGAGGAATTCATCGAGGAGCTTTTCGCTTTCAAAAGAAAATTGTTCCGGAACGATGAGATACGAGGATTTTTCCGCCGCAATATGTTCATAAAGCAGCTTTCGCCGGGCTTTTTCGTTTGTGCCGATAATGAACCGAAGCATATTTTCGCCGCCTTTCTTCGGGTGATAAATAAATAATAACATATTTATTGAAAAAAGAACAGCCATTTAAAACAGGAAGCACCCTTTGGGCTGTCCGTTTCTGTCGGTGCAGTTGGCAAAACCTCTGGTTTTGACGGAAGGGTCTTAATCTGCTGCTCCGCCT
>CAZOOL010000099.1:0-7013 GCA_964581405.1 uncultured Oscillospiraceae bacterium
AAAACCCGAGGACAAAAAAACGGAGGCACTTCCTTAAGAAGTACCTCTGTTTCGAGCGGGAGTTTGTTCGTTTTATTATAGGGCGGGAGCAAGCCCCCGCCCTATGGTTTTGTAGGGAATATTATTCGTTGACGGGCTCCGCGGGAACGCGTTTGAGTCTTGCGTATTTGGGCATGCCGTGCTCATAAGGAGTTTCGATTTCGCCCTGGATAAGCGGAACAACGTATTCGATAAATTCATCGGTGACGTTGTTGCCTTCTTCGTTGATCCACTCGCGCGGGACGCATTTTTCGGCGTTTGCGACGGAAGCAAGGTCAACAAGGGTGGGAACGCATTTATAAATGCCGTATTTGGTTTCGCGTTTGAAAGCGACCATCTTGCCGTTTTCGCCTGCAACAGCGGCATCAACGGCATAGCTTCCGGCCATGGCGGCCTCGTCACGGTCGGTTTTGGAAGCGGCATGACCCGCGCAGCGCTGGAGCAGGGAAAGTTCGATTCCGCGGACTTTTGCGCCGGTTTTTGCGCGGATTATGTTGGACATGGTTGCCGCAAGACCGCCGAGCTGGGAATGACCGAATTCGTCGATGACATTGGTATCGTTGATGCCGTATTCGCTGATGAATTTACCGTGTTTGTCGCGGATGCCTTCGGAGAATACGATAACAATGCGTTTATGGTGCTTTTGGAATTCATCAAGATCCGCAAAGAATTTATCCATATCGAAAACAACTTCGGGAAGATAGACGAATGCGGGACCTTCGCAGCAGATTTTGGAAAGGGCGGCCGCACCCGCAAGCCAACCCGCGTGGCGTCCCATAACCTCGATAACAACGATTGCGTCACGGTCATAGACGTGAACGTCCTTGATAACTTCTGCGACGGAAAGGGCTATGTATTTCGCCGAGGAACCGAAACCGGGGCAATGGTCGGTGTTGAAAAGGTCGTTGTCGATGGTTTTCGGAACGCCGATGATGCGGCATTCGTAATCCTGGGTCTTCATGTATTCGGAGATTTTATGACAGGTATCCATGCTGTCGTTGCCTCCGTTATAGAAGAAATAGCGGACATTGTATTTTTTGAATATTTCAAGGATTCGCTTG
Source organism: uncultured Oscillospiraceae bacterium (assembly GCA_964581405.1). Taxonomy (GTDB): domain Bacteria; phylum Bacillota; class Clostridia; order Oscillospirales; family Ruminococcaceae; genus UMGS1668. The sequence goes on from CAZOOL010000099.1 coordinate 1,101, forward strand.
TAGTCGGTGTCGTCCTCGCGGAAATCCTTGAGTTTATAGCGGCAGCTTCTGATAAGTGAAGCGGGAGTCGTCAGCATAAGCTCGAGGGTTTCGGCTTCCTCTTTGCCCATGTCGATGATGTTGTCGTCAAGAACACCGCGGATTCCATGCTGTGCGGCAAGAACCTTTGTGATACATTTTTTGCCAAGCGCGGATTTGATAATGCCGTATGCGCTGGAGTTGATAACTGCGGTGGGTCCGCCGGACTGGCCGATAAGACATGCGCCGATAAGTTCGCTCATAAAAATGCCCCCTGTTTCTTAATAGTTTTTGTTGCTTTACACAAAAGCATTTTCAAAGGAAAACGCAAATGTGCATATTATTATCATTATTCTATCACAAAATTTGTAAAGCTTCAATATAAAAGAAGCACGAAAAAATATTGAAAAAGTTGGAATATCTGCTATACTTATATAAGATTCATTTTCGGGAGGAAAAAAGCCTTGACCTATAACCGCGAAAACAACATGAAAAGCCTGATGGCATCTTTAATTCTCGTAATAGTTATTGCCGCCGCTGCCGCCTTGGGATTTTTCTTTTTCGGAGTGGAGGAAGGGGAGGACCAGTATCCCTGGATAACCTCCGATATCGCCGCCGAGGACGGAATGCTCGACGGGACTTATTATGACGGCGAAAAGAACGGAGCAGGAAAGCTTTCGTATAAAATCGCCGGGGAGATAACCGTCGGGAGCGACGGTAAAGGAGATTTTAAAATCGAAAACTCCGGGAAAAACACCTGCCTTATGAAAGTTACTATCTATATTAACGGCGAGGCCGTTTATCAGACCGGATATATAAAACCCAACCAGCATATTTATGAGGATACCCTCGATAAAATTCCCGAAATCGGGAGTTACAGCGCCGAAGCTGTTTTTGAAGGCTTTGACCCCAATACCGAAGAATCCATCGGCGCAACAAAAACCGAAATCACCGTGACGGTTATACAGTAAATGAAAATCCGTGCTCTTTTCCGGGCATGGATTTTTTGTGTTCCGGGAAGATGCGCAGCCTTCAGAAAATATTTCTAAGATACGGTATTTCCGATTCCCGTATTTCTTCCATAAGGATTTTGCAGCGGAGTATCTCCGCGGAAAGTTCGCCGATTTCCCCGTATTCCGCAAGGGGCGAAAACCGGGCGACGGCGATGGTTATCTGGTCGAGAAGGTCGTGGCGCACTATCCGGCAGAGGACGTGGCTTTGTTCGATCCAGTATCCGGTGAATTCTTCGCAGAGCGCTGCGGTTTCCTCCGGATTTTTTGCGGCGGAAACATAGAGATGATCGAGCTTTTCGGTAACTTCGTTCTGTATATCGGTCACTGTTGCTATGCAGAAGATGTTCAGTATTATTACCGCCGCAAGAAGGACCGCGGCGAAGATGACTCTTTTCAAGGTTTACGGCTCCTCCTTTCTGACGATATGATATTTTGCCGAAGGATCGCAGGTCATAAGAAAAATTTCCTTTTCGGAAATATTTTCCTTTTCAAGCACGTTTTGGAGCCATTTTTTATTGAGATTGCAGGCGGAAAGAACTTTTTCGCAAAGAACGCCGTCGCTTATGAGGACCATCGGCGGAGTGCCGCAAACGCTTTTTGGGTCTGCGACAGATTTTGGGGTCAGGGGCTGGGCTTCGGCTTTCGGATAAACCGTGAGTTGACCGTTCGTTTCAACTATCGCCCATGAAACATCTTCTATGTCAAAAGTTCCGTTTATGCGAAGCTGGCTCATCAGGTCCTCGATGGAAAAGCGAAGGTCGCGCATACTCTGCTGGTCGATTTTTCCGTTGCGGATTACTACTACCGGGTTGCCGGTAACGAGAACCTGGGCCTTGCCGCTTTTGAGGGTGATATAGGAAAGGATCACCTCCGCACTCATAAGGGTGATTATCGGAACGACAGCGCCTATAAGAGGAATATTGGTGTCCTCAATGGAAAGGGTCGCAATGTTTGAAACGAGAATGGCAATAACGAATTCCGAAGGCTGGAGTTCGCCGAGCTGACGCTTTCCCATGATCCGAAGGCAGACTATTATTATAAAATATATTATCAAAGTTCGGAAAAACACTATGAACAAGTTTTTTCACCTCCGCTTTTGTCTATATTATTGTCCTAAATGTTAAAAATAGCCCTTTTTTGTTGCTAAAAACTTTTTATCCTGCTATAATAATTTAATTAGGCAATAAAATATTTATTACATTTATATAATTACCGTTTTGGAGGATAATAGATGGAAGAAGAAATGATTCTTGAAACAGAAGAAAAAGAAAGGGAATTAAGTCCGGAGGAAATAAAAGAGAATAGAAAGAAAAAGCTGAAAGCCGAAATAATCGACTGGGCAAAAACGATACTGTTCTATTGCCTTATTCCTCTTGCGGTTTTCCAAACCTTCTGCTTTATGGCGAGCGTTCCGACGGGTTCCATGGAAACGACCGTTCCGGTCGGCGCCCAGGTTCTTACCACAAGGAGCTTTGATAAAGATAACATCGAACGCGGTGATATCGTAGTCTTTGAAAGCGAAGAGCTTGGTATCGTTCTTATCAAGCGCTGCATCGGTCTTCCGGGGGATACGGTCACCTTTGACGGAACCGGCACGGTTTATATTAACGGCGGAAAAATTTATGAACCCTATGTAAGCAGCTATTCCTCCTTTGTGGGCGAATTTGTCGTTCCGGAGGACTGCTATTTCTTCTGCGGGGATAACCGCGGGGGTTCCTTTGACGCAAGATATTGGGAAAATCCCTATATTCATAAGGATTATATAAAAGGCAAAGCAAGATTTATACTTTACCCGTTCAGCAGCTTCGGTTCGCTTGGATGATGAATGGAGGATAATATGAAAAACAAAACTTTTATAAGAATCATGATAATCGTTCTGATAATCGCAATGGTAGTGCCTTCCTTCGCCTATGCACTCCTTTGGGCAATGGCATGAGCAAGGTAATGGTCGGGCTCAGCGGCGGAGTTGACAGTGCTGCTGCGGCTTATCTTCTCAAAGAACAGGGCTATGAGGTCGCCGGCGCGACCTTTCGCATGATTGACGATTGGGACGGAGCAGAGGACGCGAAAGCCGTTGCAAAGCATCTCGGTATCCCGCACTATATTTTTGATTTCCGTGATATTTTCAAAAGGGAAGTGCTTGATAATTTCGCGGAGGAATATAAAGAGGGAAGAACCCCCAATCCCTGCGTAAGGTGCAACAAGTTCATAAAATTCCCGGCCTTTTTTGAAAAGGCACAGGAGTTGGGATATGACCTTATTTCCACCGGTCATTACGCAAGAACCGACGGGGAAAATATTTTCCGGGCAAAGAACCTTGCCAAAGACCAGAGCTATATGATGTATAATATCGATAAAGAGCTTATTCCGCATCTCCGCTTTCCGCTGGCGGACCTTTCCAAGGACGAAATCCGCGAAATTGCCGCGAAAGCGGGGATCCCCGTTGCCCAAAAGCCGGATTCCCAGGATATCTGTTTTATTCCGGACGGGGACACACAGGGATATATCGAGCGGGTGCTCGGCGAAATGCCCCATGGGAAATTCGTTGACGAATGCGGAAAATGCCTTGGCGAACACAAGGGTATTTGCCGCTATACAATAGGTCAGAGAAAAGGTCTTGGTCTTTCGCTTCAAAAGCCGCTCTACGTCGGGAAAATCGATCCGGAAGCAAACGAGGTAGTCCTTGTGGAAAACGAAGCGCTTTTTAAAAAACGCCTTATCGTAAAGGATTTCCACTGGATAAACGGCGCCCCGGAGATGCCCATCGCCGTAACCTGCAAGATAAGATACGCGCATAATCCGGCGCCGGCCCTTGCGAGCACTTATTTTTACGATGACAGGGCGCTTATCCTTTTTGAAGAACCGCAAAGGGCGGTAACTCCCGGTCAGTCCGCGGTAATTTATGACGGCGAAAAGCTCCTCGGCGGCGGAATCATAATGGGATAAATATCCGCTTGCCCCGGAAAGGGTTTTATCTTAAAATTTGCCCGGGCAAAACTGTCATTGACATTTACAATGTACTTGTGTATAATATCTTCATTATCTTTTTGAAAGGTCAAAAAATGGACGACGCAGACACACGAAGTAATATGAAAAACTGAGTTTATATAAGCATAGCCTGGGCGGAAAAAGCTTCGGGCTGTGCTTTTTTGCGTTATTTATAAATATGAAAGGTTGTATCAATTAATCAATGGTTAACTTAGGCATGCTGATACCGATGCTGATATGCATAATTATGTCGGCATATTTTTCCGCGACGGAAACCGCTTTCAACAGTCTTAACGTAACAAAAATCAAAATCGCGGCGGAGCGCGGCGATAAAAAGGCGGCGCTCATTCTCCGCCTGCTCGATGATTACAACAGGCTTCTTACCACCATTCTTGTTGGAAACAATATCGTCAATATCGCACTTTCTTCCATGAGCACCGTGCTTTTCATTGAACTGCTCGGCGGTGATATCGGCGCAACGGTTTCCACAGCGGTGATCACTGTTATCGTACTTATCTTCGGCGAAATAACCCCGAAAAGCGTTGCGAAGGAATCCCCCGAAAGCTTCGCGAGATTTTCCGCGCCCATAATCAATTTCTTTGCGATAATCCTTACCCCGGTGAACTTCCTTTTCTCCATGTGGAAAAAGCTCGTTTCCAAAGTTATCAAAAGCAGCGACGACGCAACCGTTACAGAGGAAGAACTCCTTTCCATGGTCGATGAGGTAGAGCACAGCGGCGGAATCGGCGAACAGGAAGGCGAACTTATCCGCAACGTAATCGAACTCAACGAAAACGATGCGGCGGATATCGCGACGCCCAGAGTTGACGTTGAAGCGGTCGAGAAAAACTGGACAAAGGAAGAAGTCGCGGAGGTTTTCGTTGAAAGCGGATATTCCCGCCTTCCGGTTTATGTTGACAGCCTTGATAATATCATCGGCATTATCCACCGGACCGATTTTTACAACAACTACGACAAGGACGACATCGCGGAAACTATGCTCACAGAGCCGCTCTTCGTCCCGAGGACCATGAAAATCGGCGCGCTGCTGAAGCTTTTGCAGAAGAAAAAATGCCATATGGCCGTTGTTACCGATGAATACGGCGGTACCTTCGGTATAGTTACCATGGAGGATATCCTCGAGGAGCTCGTCGGAGAAATCTGGGACGAGCATGATGAAGTCGAGGAGGACATGAGCGAAAGCAAGGGCGTATATACCGTTTCCGGCAGTATGGATCCTGAGGAGCTTTTTGAGGAGCTTGAGCTTGATATAGAGGACGTTCCGTATGCGACCCTCAGCGGCTGGATCATGGACGAACTCAACAAGGTTCCCGAAGCGGGCGATACCTTCAACTGCATGGGCTATAGATTCACAGTTGAATCCGTTGACGGAATGAGAGTCGATACCGCTGTTATAGAAAAGCTTGAACCCGTTCCAGAGGCGGAGCAATGATGAAGCTTGTCGTCAAAAAATTCCATGAGCTTACGGCGGACGAGCTTTACAGTATCCTTAAACTCCGGGTCGATGTTTTTGTGGTGGAGCAAAACTGCCCATATCCGGAAATCGACGGGAAGGACAGGGAAGCCTATCACGTATGGCTCGAGGACGAAGATGGCATTGCGGCATATCTCCGGGTGCTCGATAAAGGAGTTTCCTTCGATGATGCCGCCATCGGCAGAGTGATTTCCGCAAGAAGGAGAAAGGGCTTCGGAACGATCGTGCTCAAAGAAGGCATAAAGGTCGCAAAAGAGAAATTCTGTGCGGATAAAATCACTATCGAAGCACAGGTCTATGCGAGGAAATTCTATGAAAACGTCGGCTTCCGACAGGTTTCGGAAGAATTCCTTGAGGACGGGATTCCGCATATTGTGATGACGCTTGAATGTGAATAAA
>CAZOOL010000100.1:0-6933 GCA_964581405.1 uncultured Oscillospiraceae bacterium
AAATGGTCTTTACTCCAAAGCAAAAGTAAAGAATATGAAAGACCCACACACAGCCCAGGACAACACAGCCAACAACTATGCCTTTCGTTCCCATCATAATGAAACCGATGCTCATAAGAAGGGTGACGGTGACCATGATGCGGATTTTTGTTTTCCACGTCATTCCGCGCCCGGCAATGTAATCCTCAAGATTATCTTTATAGAGCTTTGTGTTTTTGAACCAGATGTTCAGTTTTTCGGAGCTTCTTGCGAAGCAGAATGCCGCGAGCATCAGAAAAGGGAAAGCCGGAAGCATCGGCACAACGGAGCCAACCGCTCCGAGTCCGATGCCGATGCAGCCGAGAATTATATACAGAAGTTTTTTGATTTTCATTTGTGTTCCTCCAGCCTTTTTTGTTCTTTTTTTGTTTCAATGACATGACGGATTGCCATTACCGGATGATAAAAAATCATCCGGGGACCGGAGAAGCGCATAACTTCCCGGATTTTTTCACGCATGTCGGGTTTATAGCAATGTACTTTGCAGTTTGAGCAAAAGGTTTTTGTTTCCATAAAAGGGCATTTATCGCTTCTTTGCCTTGCATAGGCATCAAGGGCGGCACAATCCGGGCAAAGTTCCTTTCCGCCGTGTTTTTTGCGGCAATAAATGGCGATCATCAGCGAAACCGTTTCTTTTTCCCGTTCTCTTTTTGTTTTGACGTCCATCAGCTCATCCTCCCGTTTTCAACAGAATAAACATTATCAGCGATTCCCATGGTGGATCTGCGGTGGGATACAAGTACTATCGTTTTTCCTTTTCTTTCCTCATAGAGGGATTTGAGGATAACCGCTTCGTTGAGGCTGTCAAGATTTGAGGTGGGTTCGTCAAGAAGCATGAAAGGGGCATCATGAAGGAAAGCCCTCGCAAGACCGAGCCTTTGGCGTTCGCCGCCGGAAAGCGTATCGCCGAGTTCTCCTACGGGAGTATCATATCCTTTCGGAAGCCCCATGATGAAATCATGAACCGAGGCTTTTTTGCAGGCGGCGATGATTTCTTCATCTGTTGCATCCAGCTTTGCGATGCGCAGATTGTTTCGGATACTGTCATGGAAAAGATGGGTTTCCTGCGTAACAAAGCTTTCCATATCCCTCAGATCTGAGGTATTGATATCGCTGACCGATTTTTCGGAAATCGTTATTTCACCCTGTTTTACTTTCCAAAAACGCATGAACAGCTTCAGCAAAGTGGATTTTCCTGAACCGGAGCGACCGATGATACCGATGATTTCATTTTCGGGGATATCTACCGAAAAATCATCGAGAATAGTTTCCTCGTCATAGGCAAAGGTAACGTTTTTAGCGGCGGCGCCGCTGAATTCGGCGGCTTCCTTTCCGGATACTTCCTCAACAGCGGGACTTTCATCAAGGATATCCAGCACTCTGTTTCCCGCGGCAAAGGTGCTCTGCAAGGTGCTTCCCAAAGCCGCAAGCGCCACACAGGGACCGAAGGAACTCATCATCGCCAAAGTGCAGACAAGCGTTCCTTCAAAATCGCAAAAATGCGCCGAAAGGAAAAGCATCGCAAGGTCAAACATAAGAATGACGGTATTTGTAACTGCGTTGTTGCGTCCGGAAGTGCGCTTCATGCGTTCTTCGTCCTTTGCGAGAGCGTCGGTTCGTTCGTTCATTTTTTCCATGCGTTTTTCGCCCTGAGCATATTGAAGCGTTTCGGAAAGACCGCGGAGGGAATCCAGAACAAATCCCGCAAGTTCGCCGGATTTGGTACGGAATTTCATTCCGTCATCGCCGGAAAGCTTTGAAGTGACCAGAGGGATCACAACGCCCACAACGAGATACGCGATCGCCGCAAGAACAGCAGGCGCCGCATGATAACTTCCGATAAAAATTACCATAAAAGTGCAGAATAAAGCCGCAATACAAATGGGGGAAATAGTATGGGCATAAAAAACTTCAAGAAGCTCGATATCGGAAGTTATAATATTGATAAGGTTTCCTTTATCTTTTCCCTCAAGCTTTGCCGGACAAAGGCGGCGAAGCGCGCCAAAAACTTTATCGCGAATAAGCGCCAGGAGCTTGAACGCAATAAAATGGTTGCAGGATTGTTCCGCATAACGAAGAAAACCGCGAACCAACGCAAAAATCAGCACTGCCGTGAAAATTATGCCAAGGCTCATCGAGCTTTCCGGATATAAAATGTCCAGTACGGCGTATCCGCCGAATATTGTAATAAATGCCGCGCAAAGATGTCCGATAAGTCCCATGGTAACAGCAAGCGCCATATATCCGGCCAGAGGCTTTACAAGACCGATCAATCTGGACATAACCTCAAATCCGCTTCTCTTCATTATCGGGCACCTCCTTTGGCGTAATTTTCAAGTTCCTGCTGCGCGTTCCAAAGCTGGGAATAAGCGCCGTTTTTTGTGAGCAGTTCGTCATGGCTGCCGCTTTCGGCAACCTTTCCGCCGTCAAGAACGTAAATCCTGTCCGCGGATACCACGTTTGCAAGACGGTGAGAAATCAGAATAACGGTTTTTTCCTTTGCCAGAAGGTAAATCTGCTCCATAATGTCATTTTCACTCTCAACATCAATATTGGAAGTGGCCTCGTCAAAAATATACACCGGGCTGTCATGGAGGAGAGCCCTCGCAAGAGCAAGGCGCTGGCTTTGACCGCCGGAAAGGTTTGATGCTTTTTCGGAAAGTTCGGTATCAAGCCCTTTTTCGCTCCGGAGGAAGCTTGCAAGATTTACTTGTTCAAGCACCTTCCAAAGCAGGCTGTCATCGGCATCGGGCGAAGCCATCAGCAAATTATCCCGGACCGTTCCTTTAAAGAGGTAACTTTGGTGGCTGATGTATGTGAAATTCCGCATAAGGCTTGATTCGGAAATTTCAGAAAGAGCAGTACCGCCAACGGCAATCCCACCGGAATAACCTTTGTTTCTGCCCATAAGAATGGAAGCTATGGTGGATTTGCCACAGCCGCTTTCACCAACAATTGCCGTAAAGCTGCCTTTCGGAAAGCTCATATCGACCCCATGCAGAATTTCACGTTCCGGCTCATAGGAAAAACGCAGATCTTTCAGCTCGATGGAGCAATCTTCCGGCACGGTGTTTGCTTTTTCTTCGTCCTCCGGCAAATCAAGAAGACGGAAAATTTTATCGGAGGCTGCCATGCCGTTCATGGCGATATGGAAGAAAGAACCCAGCATACGCATCGGCAGAAAGAAATCCGCCGCCAGAAGAATAATCATAAGGCAGCCGGAAAGGCTGACGTTCCCGGCTTGGAACTGGGTGGTCGCAAGAATAACGCCCAATGCTGCGCCGCCGTATGCAATAAGATCCATAATGGTTATGGAATTGAGCTGCATGGTCAGGACCTTCATGGTGATTTTCCGGAAGTGCTCGGACTGTTCGTTCATTTCCTTGTGTTTGAATCCGTCCGACTGATAAATCTTTGTGGTGGTAAGTCCCTGAAGATTTTCGAGGAAAGTATCTCCGAGGGCGGTATATTCTCCCCAATACTTGGAAAGGAGCTTTTTTGCCCAGCGCTGTACCATAACTATCGTGACGGGAATCAGTGGCACGCAGATAAACAGTACAAGAGCTGCAGGAAAGCTGATAAAACAGAGAACCGAAAAAAGAGTCAGCGGCGCCAGCATCGCATAGAAAAACTGCGGCAGATATGCCCCAAAATATGTTTCAAGCTGGTCAACGCCTTCCACGGCTACCTGAACAACTTCAGAGGTCTGTATTTTTTCTTTGTAGGACGAGCCAAGGCGAAGAAGCTTTCGGTAAATCATTTCCCGGAGAGTCTTTTTTACCGCCTTTGAACTGAGGTATCCCATGCGCGCGGAAAGAACCGAACAGACGAAGCGAACCAGAACCGCAAAAGCCGCAAAAAAAGCGGTAATGCTGACGGTTCTTCCGTTTGCGTTTCCTTCGTATAATTTTTGCATCAGATTGGCAATGGCACCCATCATGGCAATATTTGCCGAAAGGGAAACCCATTGGCATGCGACATTTCCGGCGATATATTTCTTGCTTTCCTTGACCGTTCCGATCAGGCGTCTGTTGATCATCATTATTTATAACATCCTGTTCTGATAATTTTTAATCAGGTTAGCCAAGGCTAACCCGCATTTCAAAAAAAGAAGCTTCCCTTTGCAAAATAATATGCTCCGAGGAGGCTTTGCTCAACGCCGGGTTAGTCTATACTAACTGCACATAATAATATCAAATTTCACAGCTTTTGTCAATTTATCCGCAACTTTTTCTTACGGGAGTTTCCTGTTTTTTATAAAACAAAAGGTTTGTTTCCGCCGGAGCGGGGAAACAAGAAACGGCGCGGTGAAAACCGCGCCGTTTCTATGAAAACGCATTATTTTGATATTCAGCCTTTTCCAAAGGCTTCGACTTCTGCTCTTTCGGGAATCGAGGGCGAAGCTCCGGGCCTTGTAACGGCAATTGCGGAAGCTTTTGAGGCAAGTTCCATGGCCTTTTCGGGCGGCATTCCCTCAATTATACCGGCGATGAAATACCCTGTATAGGTATCCCCGGCGGCTGTGGTATCCACTGCTTTTACGCAAAAGGCCGGCTGAAAAACGGATTTTTCATTATTTCTGAAAAACGAACCTTTTTCACCGACTGTGAGCACGATATCCGTTTTCGGATATTTTGCCGAAAGCTCCCTTGCGGCTTTTTCTCCGTCGATGACCTCTTTGTTCAATATTTTTCCGGCTTCCACCTCGTTCAGAATAAGAACATCCGCTTTCCCCAGGTCTGTTTTGAGCAAGGCATCGTCTATGGGCGAAGGATTGAGCACGACGGTCATTCCTTTTTCTTTTCCGGTGCTCAAAATGTATTCGAGACTACTTATCTCATTTTGCAAAATGAGCACGTCGCCTTTTTCAAAATCGGAAAGAACTTTTTCGGCGTGCTCATGGGTTATGGAACGGTTGGCTCCGCCGAAAAGGAGAATACAGTTATCTCCGTCAGTGCTGTTTTGGATTATGGCGTGACCGGTGCTGACGCCTTTTTTCACCTCGATAAATCCGGTATCGACCCCGGCGGCGGAAAGCTCGTCAGCAAGAAATTTTCCTTCCTCACCGATGGCACCCGCATGGAAAGTTTTTACGCCGGCTTTTGAAAGAGCAATGGACTGATTGAGTCCCTTTCCGCCGCTGAAAATTTCAAGAGAAGAGGAGGAGAGGGTTTCGCCCTTTGAAACGAAATGATCGACTTTATAAGTATAATCAATATTTAAAGAACCGAAGCACAGAGCTTTCATCTTATTCACCCTTTCAGTCATAAAGGCGGATGTTTTCCTCGACGATATCCCAGAAGCGTTCTACGTCAAGGTCAACGGCAACGTCTGCGGTATGGGGAAGGTGAAGGTAGTCAAAGCGGTCGCAGTTCGTTCTGCCATAGGATTGGGTGGAACGAATATCTATCTGGACGTTCATAGGCTTTACTTCAAGAACGGAAGGGTCTATGAGGTAAGCGATCGTTACAGGGTCGTGCAGGGGTGCGCCTTTCCAGCCGAAAGTTTCTTTCTGGGTTTTGCAGAAATGTCCCATGAGGTCAACGAAAAGCTTCGAAGCGCGGTTATTGATTTTTTCCATGCGTTCAACAATATCGGGATAGCAGAGGGCAAGCCTTGTTACGTCGAGCCCGACCATGGTGATCGGAACCTTGCTCGTGAAGCAGACGTAGGCGGCCTCCGCATCAGCCATGATGTTGAATTCAGCCGCGGGGGTCACGTTTCCGTTGGTATATGCTCCTCCCATGAGAACGATATGCTTTATTTTTTTAACGATGGCCGGTTCCATTCTCATAGCCATGGCAAGATTGGTCATAGGACCGGTTGTTACAACGGTTATGTCACCATCGGACTCCATAAGGGTGCGGATAATGAAATTAACGGCGTGCTCGGGTTCTGCTTTTCTTTTGAGAGGCTGAAAAACAGGACCGTCAAGTCCGCTCTCGCCGTGGATATCGCCTGCGGTTACCTTTTCGCGGACCATCGGCTCGCTGCAGCCGGCATATACCGGGACGTCGATTCCGAGGTGCTGGGTTATATTAAGGGCGTTGCGTACGGTTTTATCAAGGGTCTGGTTTCCGGAAACAACGGTGATTCCGAGAAGTTCTATCGCCGGGTTCTTTCCGGCAAGGATTATCGCAACGGCGTCGTCGTGACCCGGGTCACAGTCAAGAATGATTTTCGTTTTTTCCATAGCGTTTACCTCCTGCTTTTATACATTCTAATTATAACTTTTTGCGGAAATAATTCAATATCAATGGTGGAGCTCCGTTTTATTTCTTTTTACATGGTTCCGGAAGTTCGTCGTACATAGCTTCAAAAAGTTCCTCGAGGAAATCCCTGTTATCAACTTCTCCGACGAGCAGCATTTTTTTTGCCCCTTCATAGGGCAGCTCGAAGGCATCTTCGCCTATAAGCGAAAGTGCGGCCCCAACAGGCTTTACAAGAAGCCGGTCGTCATATATTCCGCCGATGATTTTTTTGCGGTAATATATGACGTATTCGCCCATCATGGCTCTGTATTTTACATCATCCAGACCCGATAACTGTTCCATAATGAAATCCAGATATTCTTTGCTTGAAGACATATTTCCACCCCGCCAAAACCGGATATACTTTACAGTTTCCATTATATCCTTTTGCCGGAATATTTCAACAGATTAATCGCTGCGGCGGCATTTTATGCGGCAAAAAACGCAAAACGGAGATGATGTCAAAACTGAAAAATATTTTGATTCTTTTTGAAAATTTTTCTGAAAAAAGTATTGACAAACCTCATATAATGAGCTATAATAATCAAGCTGTTGAAAATCACATATGAGCCATTAGCTCAGCTGGCAGAGCACTTGACTTTTAATCAAGGTGCCCGGGGTTCGAATCCCCGATGGCTCACCA
>CAZOOL010000101.1:0-6930 GCA_964581405.1 uncultured Oscillospiraceae bacterium
TACGTTGGAAAATGAAATGCAGGGAACGGGTCCCACCGTTGCCGCTCGGCTTTATCGGTATTATCTGAAATAAAAAAGGAGCACTTCTTTACGAAGTGCTCTGCAAGCTTAAGTTTTTTACGGTTCGCAAATGAAATCTCTTCCGGTGAATTCGAGCGTATTTCCGTTTTCATCAACTGTGGTTATAATTTCGTCAAGATGTTTTTCCACGTATTCGTATGCACCATAAAGCAAAAAATCGCTGTCGAAGCATGTACTTAATTCGTTGCCGTTTTTATCAATAAAACGGTATCCCTCTTCCAGAAGTTCGCCGTTTTCGTCGTATAAATAATGTCCCCAATTTTCCCCGCAACCCGGATACCATGCAATTCCTATATATGTTCCATCGTCAAAAAAATGAAAATAAATAAGATTATATACAGCCAGAATATTTTTGTTTGTATCCATCAGAGTGGAAAAATTTTCCCATCCATCCATTCGATCGACGTTATTTGTGGATAAAAGAAATCTGTTCTCAAAAGGAATATTGATATAATAAGAGAAAACTGGTTCAAAAATTACGTTGCCGTCTTTGTCGTTAAGACCGTAATGGGTTTCACGGTCCGAATAGCTGTATCTTGTTCTTATATATTCTGGATGATTTTCAACAGGTTCGACGATACCGGCTTCAATATATTCAACAAGTTCAAATTTTTTGTCAAGGAAGCTATACGTATATCTGTTTCCCTGCCAGCATCCTTCAATTCCGGAATAAATATAAGGCGCGATTTCAAAAAGTTCATTGCCTTCCCAGAAACGTAAATCGTAAAACGGGTGCTCGATAAGCAGGTTGCCTTCGCTGTCGATTATCCAGTATTCCGTTGCGGGGACTTCGGTTGTGGTATTGAAAACGCCGTCCTTGCCGTAAACGATATCAAGGCGCGTTTCACCGGTTTCGACGGCTCTCTTATAAACTTCAGTTTCATCCGCCATGCCGAGATATTTTACCGTCGGGTCGTCTTTGAAGGCGCTTCCGCCGTATGGGCTGTCTTCGTGAGATTCCGCATCAGGTCTTGACGGAAGCCGCGGAACGCTTGATGCTGACGAACTTTCGGAAGAACTTTCGCTTTCCGGAAGGCCCGAACTGCTTTCGGAAGATTCGGCGCCGCAGGAACAGAGCAAAATAACGCACGGAATTATCAAAAACAGCAAAATGAAAAATTTTTTCATAAAAAAGCCCTCCTTTTAATTTTATCTTACATAATATAAGTGTAAAAAACAAGCCGTTTTACTGCATAAAAATAAAATTTTTTCGGCGAAAAATGCCCTGCGTCACCCAATTAAAGCGCTAAAAAATAATTTTGAAAAAAGATGTTGACATTCTGCGGGAAGGGGTATATAATGCATTCATTGGCTTTAATAATCAAAAGACGATGAAGAGAAGAGTAGGCGCAGGATGCGGCCACAGAGATTTCCCGTTTGCTGAAAGGGAAACGAACTGATCGCGCTGAAGATGGCCTTGGAGTTGCGCACCGAACCGGCTTTTCCGGCAAGGCTGCGACGGGATTCGCCCGTTAAAGCGATAGGGTATGATGGTACCCGATGAGGTCATAACAGTAATGTTATGGCGAAAAAAGGTGGTAACACGTGAGTTTTGCGCTCTCGTCCTTTTATGAGGACGGGAGCTTTTTTATATCCCAAAGCAAAAAAGACAAGGAGCAGATAAGATTGATACGTATTGAAAACCTGTCGAAAATATTCAAGACTTCCAACGAAGTCCACGCTCTTCGCGGTGTTTCGACCCAAGTTGAAGCGGGAGATATTTTCGGCGTCATCGGTATGAGCGGCGCGGGAAAATCCACCCTTCTCCGCTGCATAGCACAGCTTGAAAAACCAACGAGCGGAGCTATTTACATCGAAGGAAAAAACATCACCGAACTTTCGGGGAAAGAAAATATCGAACTCAGAAAAAGGGTCGGCGTTATCTTCCAGGGATATCACCTCCTGATGCAGAGAACCGTCCGCGAAAACGTCGGTTTTCCCCTCGAACTCAGCGGCTGGAAAAAAGCCGATATAAACAAAAAAGTTGACGAGCTTCTGGCAATCGTCGGTCTTGAAGATAAGGCAAATGCTTATCCGAGCCAGCTTTCCGGCGGCCAGATGCAGCGAGTCGCCATCGCGAGAGCCCTTGCGAACAATCCTTCCATTCTTCTTTGCGATGAGCCCACTTCCGCGCTGGATTCCCTTACAACAAAGGCAATCCTCAAGCTTCTCAAGGAAATCAACGAAAAGCTCGGCGTAACCGTTTTCATTATCACCCATGAAATCGGCGTTGTAAAATCGATTTGCCGCCATGTGGCTGTAATAAATGAAGGCGAACTTGTTGAACAGGGAGTTACCGATGAGGTCCTTTCCAATCCGAAGCACCACGCGACGGAACTTCTCCTCGGTATTTCCAATATCGCCGAAGGAGGTGATGCCGAATGATGGACTTTATCATGACCTACAAAGATATGCTTCTTGAAGGAACCTATGAGACTTTGCTCATGACCTTTGCTTCGACTATCTTTGCTTACGTTATCGGAATGCCCCTCGGCGTGATCATGGTTGCCACCGATGAACACGGCATCAGCCCCAACAAGGCGGTGAACAGTGTTCTTGGAACCATCATAAACATCGGCCGTTCGATTCCTTTCGTAATTCTCATTGTTGCGGTAATCCCGCTGACGAGATTTATTGTCGGAAAAGCCATCGGTCCGGTTGCGGCGATAGTTCCGCTGACCATTGCGGCGGCTCCTTTCGTTGCAAGAATGGTCGAAACCGCTTTGCAGGAAGTTGATCCCGGCGTTGTCGAAGCGGCAAAAACCATGGGCGCGACCAACTGGCAGATAGCATATAAAGTGCTTCTTCCGGAAGCGGTGCCCTCCCTCATCAGAGGATTTTCAATCACCACGATAACCCTTATCGGTTATTCGGCAATGGCAGGTGCCTTCGGTGCCGGCGGTCTTGGCGATATCGCCATCCGCTACGGTCACCACCGCTATCAGGCGGACGTTATGTGGGTAACCGTCGTGCTGATAGTCGTAATCGTACAGCTTATCCAGATGGCTTTCGAAATTGCGGCTAAAAAAATTGATAAAAGAAATAAATAATCCATAAAAGGAGAAAATACCATGAAAAAAATTATTGCTCTCGTCCTTGCACTTATCCTTGTTCTCAGCTTCGCAGGCTGCTCTTCCGAATCCGACGAAAAAGTTATCAGAGTAGGCGCTTCCCCCGCTCCTCACGCAGAGATCCTTGAAGTCGCAAAAGAAGTTCTCGCCGAACAGGGCTGGACCCTTGAAATCATTGAGTTCACCGATTACGTTCTTCCCAACGAAACCCTCACCGCAGGCGAAATCGACGCCAACTACTTCCAGCATACCCCTTACCTCGAAACCTATAACGCAGAAAAAGGCACCGATATCGTTTCCGCTGCTGTAATCCACTATGAGCCCCTCGGCGTTTATCCCGGCAGAACCGCTTCCCTTGATGCCATCGAAGAAGGCGCACAGATCGCTGTTCCCAACGACGGTTCCAACGAAGCCCGTGCTCTCTATCTCCTCCAGGACCTCGGCCTCATCACCGTTGACGATTCCAAAGGCTTCAACATCACCGTTCTTGATATCGTTGATAACCCCCTCAACCTCGACATCATCGAAACCGAAGCAGCACAGCTTCCCAATATCCTTCCCGACGTTGACTTCGCAGTAATCAACGGCAACTATGCAATCGGCGCAGGCATCGACGGCACCGTTCTTGCAACCGAAGACAAAGATTCCGACGCAGCACAGATTTACGGCAACATCATCGCAGTAAGAAACGGCGAAGAAAACACCGAAAAAACTCTTGCTCTCGTTGAGGCTCTCTGCTCCGAAGAAGTTCGCGCATTCATCGAAGAAACCTACGGCGTATCCGTTGTTCCGGTTTTCTGATTTGATAATGAACATAATGAAAAGGCTTGCCGAAAGGCAAGCCTTTTTTCGTTAAAGCAAAGAAACGGGGCGCTTCCCAAAGAAGCGCCCCGTTTTTGAAAAAGGTTTATATTATATGCATCTGTAAGTTGCGTAATAGACGTTTTTTCCGGGTTCGTTTTCGCCGAAATCCATGCAATAAAAGCCGTATTTGGTGAAAAAATCAAAGGAGGAATGGGGGATTTCCGCAACGACCGCTTTTGGCTTCTGGTCGGCGATGGCGGCATCGAGAAGTGCTGAAGCTATGCCGCTTTTGCGGTAATCTCTGTGAACGCCGATGAAAAGAAGGTGGACGACGTCGCCTGTGGAAGGGTCGGTAACGCAAAATCCGGTTACAAAATCATCGGACATGGCAGCATAGATGGAAACGCCTTTGCTGCGGCAAAAGGCTTCGATGAGAGAAGTTGTTTCTTCACCTTTGAAGAAGAGGTCTTTTTCGATTTGCTGATATTCGGGACTGTCGGGAAGGATTTTTTTTACTTCGGGCATAGTAATACCACCTTTACGAAAAAATAATACAACCTATTTTATCACAGAACACAACAAGTATCAAGTTATAAGGACGAAAATTGTAAAAATATGAAAGATAAATAATAATTCCCCTCCGCCGTAAGGATGGAGGGGAATCGATGCAGTATGGTTCGCCGGAAGGGTTTAACCCCGTTTTTGTTTTTATTTCTGTTTCATAAAATGCGCAATTCCGTAAAAGGCACCATAAAGAACGCCTGCTGCGGGCCAGATTATCCACGTTCTATGCCATTCCATGGTGGAAAAGCTCCAGATGAGATATATTGCGGTGATAACGCACCAGTAAATTGATGCAATAGGTTCAAGTTTTTTTTCGGTTTGCTTGTGCTCAATGGAATAATCGTCTTCCTGAAGAAGTTTTTCGGTTGTTGCCCAGGGAATTCCGGTTCGGATAAGGATATAAACTCCCGCCGCAACAAGGGCAAGGGTAAGACAAAGACCGATTAAAACTTCGCCATCCGCATCTTGAAAAAAAGTGCCTATAAAAAGCGGAATTGCGGAAAGAACGCAAAGGCAAACGCCTATAACGCAGTCGCGAATATGTTTATCACGGAGTTTGTTCTGCCTTTCTTTAACCATTCCGGCAACACCGTAGGCAAGTTCGATGGGTTCTTCTTCGAGGTATTCGTATTTTCCGGTTTTCATTCCGCTCATGATGAAAAGCGCAACCGCCGGAACAACCATAAGTACAAGGGCAATAATTCCGATTCCGCCTGCTCCGTTTTCGGTGAGAGGAATTTTACCCATGATTTCGAGTGCCATAAGCAGGAACATAATTACCGGAGAAAGGATACAAAGCACAACACCGAAAGCAACCATCGGTGCGGTTTCGTCTTTAACCTTTATAAAATTGTTTGCTTCCTCCATAGAAACTTTGCGAAAGGAGCTTTCGCTTATTTCTTCCTTCGGCGCGGGGATTTCGTCGCCCAGCTCGTCTTTGAGAAGGTAATCCGTCGAAACCCCGAAAATTTCGCTCAAAAGAAGGATTTTATCAAGATCGGGAATGGAAAGAGCACCTTCCCATTTTGAAACGCTCTGGCGGGAAACGCCCATCTTTTCGGCGAGTTCTTCCTGGGACCAGCCGCTTTTCTTTCGGAGTTCGATAATTTTATCAGCCAATATCATATTTTCACCTCGTTTGATTTTTTTGGGAGGATTTCCTCCCGTCTGATGAAATGATACTATTTTTCGCGGTGGCAAGCAATAAACCGCGCCCGTCAATTTGTCAACCGACGGTTGCAACTGACGATTATAAGGGCAAAAAAGCCGGAAAAGCAGTTGCTTTTCCGGCTTTTAAAGGTTCGGGCTGTAAAATCAGAATGTGATTTTTTCTTCGATGTAGGAAACAAGCTCGCTGACGGGCATTCTTACCTGTTCCATAGAATCGCGGTCGCGGACGGTTACGCAGCCGTCCTCTTCGGATTCGAAGTCATAGGTGATGCAGAAAGGAGTGCCGATCTCGTCTTCACGGCGGTAGCGTTTGCCGATGGAGCCGGATTCATCGTAATCGACCATGAAGTGTTTCGCAAGCTCATCGTGAACCTTGAGGGCGCCTTCGCTGAGCTTTTTGGAAAGGGGAAGAACCGCTGCCTTGAAAGGAGCGAGAGCCGGGTGGAGGCGGAGAACGGTGCGGACGTCCTTTTCGCCGACAACTTCCTCGTCATAAGCGTCGCAGAGGAACGCGAGGGTTACGCGGTCCGCGCCGAGGGAAGGTTCAACAACATAGGGGATATATCTTTCGTTGGTTTCGGGGTCGAAATAATCCTGAGTTTTGCCGGAATGGTTGCTGTGCTGGGTAAGGTCATAATCGGTTCTGTCCGCAACACCCCAAAGTTCGCCCCAGCCAAACGGGAAGAGGAACTCAAAGTCGGTGGTGCCTTTGGAATAGAAGCAAAGCTCTTCGGGGCTGTGGTCGCGGCGGCGAAGGTTTTCTTTGTTCATGCCAAGGCGGAGCAGCCAGTTTTCACAGTAATCTTTCCAGTATTCAAACCATTCCATATCGGTACCGGGTTTGCAGAAGAATTCAAGCTCCATCTGCTCGAATTCGCGGGTACGGAAGGTGAAGTTACCGGGGGTGATCTCGTTACGGAAGGATTTACCGATCTGCGCGATGCCGAAAGGCACTTTCATACGCGTTGCGCGCTGTACGTTTTCGAAGTTGACGAAGATGCCTTGCGCCGTTTCGGGACGAAGGTAAACGGTGTTTGCCGAGTCCTCGGTGACGCCTTGGAAGGTCTTGAACATCAAGTTGAATTTGCGGATAGAGGTAAAGTCGGAATTGCCGCAAACGGGGCAAACGATCTTGTGCTCGGAGATAAACGCTTCGAGCTCTTCGTTGCTCATACTTTCCACTTTTAAGTCCATATTCTTTTTCGCGACGTAATTTTCGACAAGATTATCCGCGCGGTGA
>CAZOOL010000102.1:0-6830 GCA_964581405.1 uncultured Oscillospiraceae bacterium
CGAACGGAGGTTCCGAATCTCCACCGTCGCCGCTCGGGGTCGGCAACGGTTTTCATTCTACCTTTTCCGCTCAGCTTTATTGGTACTATCTGAAATAAAAAAAGAGCACTTCCTTACGAAGTGCTCCCAAAGCGGTCTTTTTTTGTTTGGTGCGGATGATGGGACTTGATATGATTTTGCTTTGCAAAATCATAATGCTTTGCTCGGCACTCGGCGGCCGAAAGATTTTGCGTATTAAATTAAAATAATCTCCGCCTTCGTTTACACTCGCAAACCTCTCCGGCTAAAAACGATTCACCGAATCGTTTTCTTAACGCCGTCGTCCGTTCCCGGTTCAAGTCCCATTTTTACAAAAAATATGGAGAACGGCATCGCCGTTCTCCATATTTTGGTGCGGATGATGGGACTTGAACCCACAAGGCATTGCTGCCACTGGAACCTGAATCCAGCGCGTCTGCCGATTCCGCCACATCCGCAAAAATATAAATCGGTTTTTTAAATTTTACACGGAGGAACCAAAAACTCCGGGGCGGAACTCTTTTCAGATAGAATCTTACTTCAGCGACAAGTTGCTTCCGCATTCGCAAAAATCATTTTAACATTATAAATAAAAGCTGTCAAGCAAATTTTCAAAAGCACTGATATTTTCGCATTTTTCGTAAAAACTAATGTCAAAAATATCGAAAGGAATGAAAATAAAATGCAGATAAAGCGAATTTTATCCTTCGCCCTTGTTTTTGCACTGATTTTTTCTTTTTCCGGCTGTATGAACCGGAATAATGAAGACCAGAGCAGTGTTCCGGATATTTCCGAAGAGGACGAGCTCGTTATCTATCACAACAACACCGATCTTGCGCCAATGCTTATGGCGCTTACGGAGGAGTATTCCTCCGCCACGGGGAACAAAATTTCCGCAAAACTTGCGGGGAATGATTTTCTCGGTGAAATGAAATCCCAAAGCGCGGTAATTTACGTCGTGGATACCCATTCCGACCTTTCGGAATGGTATTCCGGCGGAATGTTTTCCGATATTATGAACGACCTCGGGCTTGCTTCCGTTTCGGATAAAATCTCCGCCGGAATCCAGTTCAATATGGCGGGTCTCGGCAGCTACGGCGTGCCGCTGATGCTCGAGGGCTACGGCTATATTTTTGACAGGGATATGCTTTCCGCTCTTTTCAGCGGTGAAGATATCGAAGCACTTTCTAACGACCTTCGCACCTGTTCCTTTACGGATTTTGAAGGCTTTGCGGCGGCGGTGGACACCTATATCGCCGCGCCTTCCGCCATGACCGTTACCCTTAACGGAAACGAATATACCTTCGCTGAGGAAAAAACCGGAAAAGCCGCGAACCTTACCGGTGTTTTTTCCCTCAATAACGAAAGTACCCGCGCCATGGAACACCTTCTGAGCTATGGACTTGCGGCAAAATTCAGCAGCCGCTATGATTTGATTTCCGCTGACGAAGCCGCCGTTTCCGACATGAATGACGTTCTCGAGGCATACGTTGAGGTGCTCGACCTCCACACGAGCTATATCGCCGGCGCAAACGGAAGCATCGGCCGAGGAGATGAATTTACCGGCGGCGATTACAATTATTCCACTTCCATCGATCTTTTCACTAAAGGTTACGCGCTTTTCTATCCCGGAGGCACATCCGACACGATGGATTTTGAAAAATCCGATGCAGAGTTCGGAGGAAACCTTGACATTATTCCGATGAAGCTTCCGCTTTCCGATGAGGACATCACCGCTTCCGGCATGACCGCCGAAAAACTTCAAAGCTCCATCGTCATCGGCAGCCGCTATTATATTGCCATAAACCCCAATGCGGACGAAAATCTCGCAGCCTACGCAAGGGAATTCATCAACTGGATTTTCAATGATGAAGCGGGAAGAACTGCCTATTCAAACGCTTTTGGCGGCGTTCCCCATAATTTTGAGTATATTACCGAAGATAACACCGTCGGCGGCGATAACGGAACCGTTACAGAAAACAGCGGAGATTCCCTTGGAGAAGATTTTGGAAACCAAACCGAAAGCGGAACCGTTTCTCCTGAAAACACCTCCGGCACCGGTGAGGAGCAGGGAAACATGACCGAAAACGGTATTTCCGATGCTTCGGCCGAAGAAACCCCTGATTCCGAAAGCACCTTCACCCCCAGCCATGTAATTTCCGATTCTCTTCTTTCCGCGGTTGCGGATTATTACGCCAACGGAAACTGGATCCCGGATATGTCAAAAGCTCTTCCGGGCGATTTTGTGGAGGAAATCCTCGGCAAGGGAACCTCTGATTTCTGGGGCATGGAAACCTGGACCGACGAGGACAGAACCAACTTCGTGGATACCATTCTCGGCGGCTGGAAAGAACGCCTTGATAAAGATAAAACCGCGGTGGGTTAAAACAAAAAACAAAATCGGGCGGAGGAAATCCGCCCATTTTTCAAATATACCTTGCCGCACGGCTTATTAACCTTTAGGACCTCCGTTCGCACAGCGTTTCAGCGGATAAATTTTGCTATTATCCCCTCACAGCCTTCACAAACGTCGCGCCATGTCTTCGAGAAATCGCCGCTGTACCAGGGGTCATCAACCTCTCCGGGACGCCCGGTAAAATCCATAAGCATCTTTATTTTGCCGTCCGGATCGCCGCCGGTTATCCGCAGCATATTTCGGATATTGAAATTATCCATGCCGATGAGCAAATCATAATATTCGTAATCTGCGCGGGTCATCTGGCGCGCCCTTTTTCCTTCGCAGGAAATTCCGTGCTTCGCGAGAAGTTTTTTCACCGGGGGATAGACCGGATTGCCGATGCCGTTCCAAATCTCTTCGGTGCTGGTGGCGGCGGAAGCAACCTCGAACTCATATTCCCGCCCGAGTTTTTCGAGCATATCCTTCATAACAAATTCCGCCATAGGGCTTCGGCAGATATTGCCGTGGCAGACAAAAAGCACTTTTATCATGGGCAGACCCGCTCCTCAAAAATTTTTTCTTCTTTGGAAAGTATAGCATAAAACGAAGATTTTTTCACTATATTCTATTGCGTAATTATATTTATCAAACAGACAAGCAGCCGCCTTCGATTCCGGAGGCGGCTGTTTGTCTGTTTTTGCATCTTGACTTATTTATACTATAAAAGTATAATTCTGTTTAATAAATTTTGATTTGAGGTGAGTTTTTATGCATGTACAGTTTGGAAGATATTGTGATATAGACACATGGATGGAACTCGTCGAAAAGATACGTTGGAATTTTCCGGGATTGGAAACACCGGAAAAATTGGAAGAATACAGAGAAACTGTCCTGCGTTTTATGGATAAAGAGCAGGCGCTGTGTGTAAAAGAAGGATCAAAAGTAATCGGAGTTCTTCTTTTTTCAAAAGGGCGCAACATGATTTGCTGCCTTGGTGTTTCTCCTGATTACAGAAGACGCGGAATAGCTTCAAAATTATTAAAAAAAGCTTTGGAGAATCTTAACAGAACAAAGGAAATTACTGTATCAACTTTTCGGGAAGAAGATGAAAAGGGAACGGCGCCAAGAGCTTTATATAAAAAATTTGGATTTGTTGAAGATGAATTGATTGAAGAACTCGGCTATCCGAATCAGAGATTTGTGCTCCGTCCATAAATTATTTTTCCAAATAAACCGTAAAACCAACTGGAGGGACCCTTTTCCCCGACAGTCCGTCATATATGCGGAACTCTGAGGACAGCGTTCCCTACTGTAATGTGGCGGATAACCGAATATAAAGCCGCCCCCATTCCGGAGGCGGCTTGTTATTTTTGTTTTATTATTCCGCTTTCTCAATTTTTTCAAGAAGCTCTTTTTTGGTTTCCTCGTCTGCGAAGCAGGCGTTTACGGAATTTCTTGCGATATCCTTGATTTCATCGTCCGTGAGACCAAAGGCGGCGATGAGCTTATTGAATTCGCTTCCGAGGTTTACGTTGGAAACGGTCATATTATCGGTGTTGACGGTTACCTTAACGCCGGCTTCCATTAACTTCCTGATGGGATAATCCTCGATTTTTTCGTAAATGCAGGTATGAATGTTGCTGGTGGGGCAAAGCTCAAGGGTGATGCCCTCGTCTGCAAGTTTTTTGAGAAGATTTTCGTCCTGCGTGGAATTTACCCCGTGACCGATGCGCTTCGCGCCGTACTCGAGGGCTTTATAAACGCTCTTGGGTCCGTCAGCTTCGCCCGCGTGAATGGTAAAAGGAACGCCGAGCTCCCTTGCAAGGGCAAAAAGATCCCCGAAATTTTCGGTGGGGAAAAGGGCCTCCGCACCGGCGATATCAAGGGCGCAGACTCCCTTTCCGAGGAATTCCTTCGCAACTCTTACGGTTTCGAGGTTTTCCCCATGGTTGTCGTTTCCTCTCATGCAGCAGACAATGAGGTTCGCGGAAAAATCGCTTCTTTTGAGCCCCTCGACGGCAGCTTCGACCACTTCTGTCTGGGAAAGGCCCTTTTGAGTATGGAGTTGGGGAGCAAAGCGGATTTCCGCATAGATAAGTCCCTGTTCCTTGAGTTCTTCCTCGAGGTTATATACGGAAAGGGCAATGGCCTCTTTTGTCTGGAGGAGCATTCCCGGGAAAGCGAATTTTTCAAGGTATTCGGTAAGATCCTTGCAGTCATCGTTTACCCGAAGCTGTTTTGTAAGCTCCTCGCCGTCGGGAATGGAAATGTTTTGGAGCGCGGCAAGTTCTTTTACGGATTTTACGGAAAGGGAGCCGTCAAGATGAAGGTGAAGGTCAATAAGTCCGGGTGTTTTCATGGGTCAATCTCCTTTGCAGTTTTCTATATATAAAATATATCCCAAAGCATCGGATATTGCAAGGGCAGAAAATAAGGTTTATAATGTTTTTCATAAAGCTCCTTTGCCAAAAGGAGCTTATTCCCGGCGGAGGTGTTTTGTTATGGCAAAAATCGGATTTATCGGAACGGGCAATATGGGAAGCGCGCTTATCCTTGCGGCGGCGAAAAGCTCCGGAGAAAACCAGCTTCTTCTTTCGGATAAGGACTGCGAAAAGGCGGAAAGCCTCGCAAAAAAAGTCGGCGGCAAAGCTTGCAGCAATATTTACGCCGCAAAAGAGGCCGATTATATTTTTCTTGGGATAAAGCCCCAGATGCTCGGCGACGTTATGGAAGAAATCGCACCGGTGCTCAAAAAAAGGAAAAGCCGTTTTGTTCTTGTTTCAATGCTTGCTGCATACACCTGCGAACGCATCTCCGAAGCGGCCGGCGGCGATTACCCCGTGATACGCATTATGCCGAATACTCCGGTTTCCATAGGGGAAGGCATGATTCTTTACTCACCGAACAGAAAAGTGACCGAAGATGAAATTTCTTTCTTCCTCGGCGCATTTGAAAAAGCCGGAAGGTTTTCGCCCCTTGCGGAAAAGCTGATGGACGCGGGAGCTTCCGTTGCGGGCTGCGGCCCCGCATTCGTCGATATGTTTATCGAAGCCCTTGCGGACGGCGGCGTTGCCTGCGGACTTCCGAGAACACAGGCCATCGAATTTGCCGCCCAGATGGCGGCGGGTTCCGCAAGGCTTATTCTCGAAAGTAAAAAACACCCGGAACAGCTCAAGGACGAAGTCTGTTCCCCGGGCGGAACAACCATTCAGGGCGTGCGGGCACTCGAAAACGGAGGCTTCCGTTCCGCCGTAATGGAAGCGGTCATCGCCGCATACGAAAAGAATTTTGAACTGTAACATAAAACCGGCGGGGAACCCCCGCCGGTTTTCGTCATTTTAAAGTACGCGCCGAAAAAGCCCGACTTTTTCCGGTGCAATACGGCGGATAACTTCCGCGTTGTCCGCATTATCCGAGATAATCCCCGGAAAGATAGCGGTTGCCGGTATCCGGAAAAATGGTGACGATGTTCTTTCCCTTGTTTTCCGGACGCTTTGCAAGCTCCACCGCGGCGCAAAGAGCCGCCCCGGAGGAAATCCCCGCGAGATAGCCCTGTTTTTCGGCAATCATTCTTCCGTATTTATAGGCATCCTCGTCAGAAACACTGATGACCTCGTCAATAACGCCGAAGTCCACGTTATCCGGGATATAGTTCGGACCTATGCCCTGGATTTTATGCTTCGCGGCAGGACCTTTTCCGCTGAGGAGAGGGGAAGATGCCGGTTCCACGGCGATGATCTTTACCCCCGGAATATTATCCTTGAGGAATTTTCCGCAGCCGCTGACCGTTCCGCCGGTGCCGCTTCCGGCAACGAAAATGTCGATTTTTCCGTCCATCTGTTCGAGCATCTCCGGACCTGTCGTTCTGATATGGGCAAGGGGATTCGCCGGATTTCTGAACTGGGCGGGCATAAATGAGCCCGGGTTTTCTTCGAGGAGTTCCTTTGCCTTCGCGATACAGCCGGTCATTCCAAGGGCGCCGTCAATAAGAACAAGCTCCGCTCCGAGGGCTTTGAGCACGGCTCTGCGTTCGATGCTCATGGTATCGGGCATAATGATGATGCAGCGGTATCCCCGCTCCGCCGCAACCGCCGCAAGACCTATTCCGGTATTGCCGCTGGTGGGCTCTATTATAAGAGAATTCGGCTTGAGCATGCCGTTTTTCTCTGCTTCGTCAATCATTGAGCACGCAACCCTGTCCTTGATGCTGCCGCCGGGATTGAGCCCTTCAAGCTTTGCGAATATTTTCGCTCCAAGCTTTTCATCCTCTTCGATTCTGCAAAGTTCGAGCATCGGGGTGTTGCCGATAAGCTCGCTGAAATTTTTTGCGATTTTCATGTAAAAGCACCTCTTTTGTAAAAGCCTTCCCAGAGGGGAAGGTGGCATTTGCGAGCAGTAGCTGCTTGCCGCTCAC
>CAZOOL010000103.1:0-6818 GCA_964581405.1 uncultured Oscillospiraceae bacterium
CTGCGGTCAAAAAACAGAGGCACTTCCTTAAGAAGCACCTCTGTTCGGCACGCATTTTTATATACAGTCTTCAAATTTTATATCCGTCACCGCTGAAAAGGAATATTCCGAAAGGGCGGGAAAGAATTCCGCAACCCGCTCCGGAGCAGCAATAAGAAGGAGTTTTTTCTCCCTCGTAAGGCGCTTTATGCGGTATTCCAGCTTTCGCGCGGCTGTTTCACAGTCGCAGAGCCAAAGGGCGGCAAGCCCGTCGACCTGGTGGCTCCTTGTATATCGGGCACAGCATCTGAGCCGGTGAAAGTGGGCATGTATGCGCTTTTTCGGGTCATCGGTCATTCCGGTATAGTGGGAACCATCCTCACAGCGGACGATATAGACGTAAAACATCAGATGTCAAGAACAGCAAGAACGTTGCCGTCTTCGTTTGCTTCGCCGACAACGAAGCCTGCGTTTTTGAAAAGCTTGTTTGCGCGGCTGTTTTCAAGGGAATATGCAGCGCAAAGTTTTTTCGCTTCACCGAGGGGGTATTCCTTTACGATTTTGATTGCCTCCTGAAGAGCGGCGGTGCCGTAGCCCATTTTCTGGCAGTTGGCGTCGGTCATGATGCGCCAGATGCAGTAGAAGGGTTCCGGAAGGTCCTCGTCGCCTTCTTCGGCATAGCCGATCATAAGGAAACCGACCATATTGTCCTGTTCCGCATCATAAACGCCGTAGGGCATGGGAACAACGTCTCCGCTGGTCATAGCAACATAGGCTTCCGCAAGGGAGCACATATTTTCCGCAATAAAATCCTGCTGTTCTTCCCGGACGTCAAGATTTATGCAGTCTTCAAAATTTTCTTCAGTAATAGGTCTGAGTTCTACCATGTTAAGCACCTCTGTTTATTGTAATCAGCGCCCCGGAGGGGGAGCTGTCGAGCGCAAGCAAGACTGAGGGGGGATATCCCCGACAAACTCTTGTCTGCACATAGGTTTTTAATAATCCCTCCTCCGTCATTTCCTTGCGGAAATGCCACCTCCTCCTCCGAGGAGGTCATTAAAACAGAGGAGACTTTAAATGTTATTTATTCTTCTTTTACGGCTCTTCAAGAATATATACGTCAACGTAGCGAAGCCCGTTGAGAACGCATTCGTAATATGTTTCGTAATAAAGGTCAACAAAGTTCTTGCCCGAAAGCATTGCGCCGCCGGTATCCGCCGCAAGAGCATAACCGTAAACAAATCCGGTGTTTCCGTGGGCGACTATCCACATTTTTGTTCCATAGGGAATGATGCTCGGATCAACCGCGACGTAACCCACCTGGGCAAGGCGTCCGGTGGCGGTTCCTGCGCCATATGGGGCATAGTACCCGGTTGCGCGGACGTTTTCATAGACTTTGATATAGCTCGTGGGGATGTTGTTCACTATGTCGAATCCGTAATCAAGGGGCGAAAT
This sequence comes from uncultured Oscillospiraceae bacterium, assembly GCA_964581405.1. GTDB lineage: Bacteria > Bacillota > Clostridia > Oscillospirales > Ruminococcaceae > UMGS1668. The sequence continues at coordinate 1,435 of CAZOOL010000103.1, forward strand.
AACGCTTCCGTTGCCGATGACGTATAAGTCGTTGGTGGCTTTTTTGAGCACCTCTTCTGAAATGAGCACCTTTTCCTCATAAACCCCGTCAACGACTTTCTGCTGATAGGTTTTGAGAAGAGTTCCGTTTTTTCCGTAGGAAAGAAGAACCGTTCTTCCACCGGAAATAAGGGAAGTTCCCCGGTAGGTTTTTTCGCGCTGTATGGTTTCTTCCTCGGTGGTGATGATGTAATCCACCCGGGTGATTTTTATACTGTCGCCTTCCTGCGCGGTTTTGTTCTCGTCAACGCTGAGAATATCGAATTCCCGAACCTCAAGCCCGGAAATATCAAGGGCATCACCGATGGTATCGCCCCTGGCAACGGTAACGTGATATTTAAGCTCGTCCGCGGTTATCTGAAGATTGACGGCGCTTTGTATCCTTATTTCCGCTTCATTTTTGCCTATACTGCCGAAAAAGCCGCTCTCGAAACCGGTTATGGTAAGCTTGTCCTCCGGCTCTACCTCGATGCCGAACTTATCCATAATTTTATACGGATCGGAAATGGCGGTGGTCAGAACGGTTTTTTCTCCGTCGATATCAATAGTGACGGTTTTTACTCTCGAAACGGACCAGAGCATCAGAAACGCCACCCCAAGAGCAAAAAAAGCGATGACAAAATGGCGCGGTCTGATGCGGGATACAAGGCTTTCTGCTTTTTTTGATATATTCTGCATAAAGCCCCTCCTTTACAGGTACAACCTATTATATTCAAAAAGGGCATAATTGTCAAATTTTACCCCGCTTTAAGGCACTTTTGATGCTTTTACGGAATGTTTTTGCGGGATTTTTGATGGAATTTTCATTGCCATAAAGTGTTAATAATGTTATAATTTATTTATAATCCTCCCTTGCTAAAGGGAGTGGGATCCAAAATCCCGCTCCGCCCTTTCATCATCGCTTTGCGATGCCAATTCCTCCTCCGGGGAGGTCAATCAATATAATAAAGGAGGTGCCGCTTATGGAAAAGAAAGGCTGCGCCTGTAAAAAAAACGGACGCGGGCATAATTTCATTCCGGACAGGATAACCGTTTCCGGCGAAGGCGGAAAAGAAATATCGAACCGCGACCTTGTTTGCCACCATTGCGCTTTCAAAAAACGGGGCGATACCGTCGCCTGCCTTCGGTTTGATAAAAAACCGGAATCCGTTCTTGCCGGCGGCAAATGTGAGGCGTTCCTCAGTTCCGGCCATGACCTTGGGCTGAAAATCCACGGCTGCAGCGATTGCGGCGACTGCGAAAATGACTGCGGCTCCTGCGGCGGTGAATGTGACCGCTGCGGCGGCTGTTGAAATATAATTCTATGCTCTGTGAGGTGACAAAAATGCCAATGAACATAATTTACCGTGAAGCGGAACCTTCCGACGCGGGAAAATTCCTTGAATACTGCAAAATCGTGGGCAGAGAAAGCGACAACCTTACCTTCGGCGCGGAGGGACTCCCCCTCTCCATCTCTCAGGAGGCGGATTACATCCGGAAATTCGCCGGGAACCCCAACCAGGTTATGATAGTCGCTTTCGATGAAGGAGAGCTCGTCGGAACGGGCGCCGTAAGCGTTATCGGTTCAAGAGAGCGTTTTGCCCACCGCCGCGAAATCGCCATTTCCGTTCGCAAAGATTATTGGGGAAAAGGCATCGGAAGCGGAATTATGAAAGTTCTTATAGATTTCTGCAAAAAATCCGGCGCGGAGGTAGTACAGCTCGAGGTGCGTTCCGATAACGAAAGAGCGCTTGCCCTTTATAAAAAATTCGGTTTCGAAAAAGTCGGAGAATACAAAAAATTCATGAAAATAGGCGGTGAATATTGTTCCGCCGATTATATGAATCTTTATCTCTGATGAAGATTTTCGGCTTTGATTTCAGCAATCTTTCCTATTCAGGGGAAGAAAACCTCCGCCATAACAGAAGGGTTATGAAAACCCTTGAGAGAACCTTGCAAAACGGTTTTTCGGAGGACGGGTTCATCGAAAACCAAAACCGCCTTTCCTGCATAAGATATTCCGCAAGGGATTTTGCCTATTGCGGCTGCGGCTGCATTGCCTATTGGAATATTCTCTTTTCCCGGGGAAAGAGAATAGGAATCCCGCGCCTTGCTTCCGAGATGGAAAAGGGCTGCTTTTTCCGGGGCGTTTTCGGAACAAACGCATTTTTCCTGAAACGCTTTATGGAGAAAAAAGGCGAAAAAGTAAACGTGGATATCTCTCCAAAAGATATTCTTCAAAACGGCGCAAAGGAAGCCATCGTAATGTATTATAAAAAGCCACGCATCGCCCATTACGTCGCTTTTACCTTTGCGTATATTGACGAAAACGGGAAAAGGCTTTACCGTTTTTATAATGTCGGGGGACGCCTTATGCGTAAATTCGGCGAGGGAAACCCGGTGGTCATGACCCTTGAGGATTACATCGGTTTCACCCAATATAATTTTGCAATTTTCTATAAATTGAACTGAAAAACCGGCGGGAAATTTCCCGCCGGTTTTTATGGTGTTCAGTATATATCCGCCTTTGCTTTGATAAGCTCGATAACTTCTTTTTCGTTTTCAATATCGGCGGAATAGGGATAGCTTTTTACGGTTTTTTCGAAAAGCTCGAGGCATTTTCGCGCCATGGTGATGTTTCTGCGGTAAAGGAGCTGATAAGCATAGGCAAGGCGCCTTCTCGAAACATAGTTCGCCGTCGCTCTTATATATTTATCCAGTTCCCGGGTGTTGAGGGAATCTATCTCCGAAGGCTCCGCGCCGCGGAAAATACGCAAAAACATAAGCTCACAGAGAAGTTCGTTTCGGTGCAGACCGAGAAGCCCCGGCGCTTTGAGAAGATATTCGATGGTTTCCTCCGCCGCGGTAAAATTATGTGTGTCGTAATAATAATTATATTTCATAACGCCGACGGTGCAAACTATCGGGTCGTTTGCGTTTTCGCCTTCCGGAAGGAAGAACCATTCCTCCGGCATATTTCTCATGCGTTCCCCTTCAGAAATAAGCCCGTTTACGTAAAGCTGGAGCCAGAAAGCCCGGAGGGCAACCGGATTTTTTCCAAGAAGAAACGCGTTTCGTCCATCGTTTGAAATTCCGTTTACCTGCAGCGGAACACCGTTCAGAAGCACATTTCCGATTCCGACGGAAAAGAGAACACCGCAAAAAAGCGCCCATACGCCACCGTGTTCTGCGGCGGAAAAGAGCAGAAGAAATATGACCGACGCAATAAAATTCATAATGCAGCCGCCGAAATTATAAAGGCGGTAGGGCATATTTTCCTTCCATGGCGGCGGCATCATAAGGCATTGACCGCCGGTGCCGACCACGTTGTAAAGCTTTATGCGGAGCTTTCCGCTTTCGCGGATGATCATGATATTCCCAATTCGGAAGGAAATAAATTTGTATCCGCTCAAAAGTCCGAAAACAAGGTGACCGGCTTCATGAACAACCGCCTGAATAAAATAAGCGATGAGAATGAGCGCCATACAGAAAACCATCTGGAGAAAAAATCCCTTTGTTCCGCTTTCAAAAAGTTTTTCCGGATCCGAAACGAATATCATGCAAAATCCGCAAAGCACTCCCGTAAAGATATAAAGCACCTTCGCGATAAGTTTGTCGCGCTTTTTGCCGTCCAAAAACAATCAGCTCCTTTCACTTTTTTTATTATATAACAAAACTGCCCGTTAAATAAAGACGCAATGTTAATTTTTGGGCGTAATTTGTTTTGCAGACGATGCAAAAAACACGAGCACGAAAAAAGCCTTCACCGGTTCCGGTGCTCAAAATTCGAGCACCGCAGTCATTCCCCTTTATGTTCGGGTGATATTGAAATATTGTCTGCTCAATGATATAATGTGAGCGATGGGCAATCGCCCGCGAATATGGCTTAATCAAGCACCCGAAAGGAGTTTTTATATGCTTTCCATCGGCGAAAAAGCCCCGGATTTTACCCTTTTTGATAAGGATGGCAACGCTGTTTCCCTTACGGATTATCTCGGCAGAAAGGTCGTAATTTATTTCTATCCGAGGGATAACACCCCCGGCTGTACCCGTCAGGCCTGCGCCTTTGCGGAAAATTATGAGGAATTCAGAAGCATTGATGCCGCGGTCATCGGAATCAGCAAGGATTCCGCCGCTTCCCATGTAAAATTCGCGGAAAAATATTCCCTTCCATTTGTGCTTCTTTCCGACCCGGAACACAAAGTTATCGAAGCCTTCGGCGCATGGCAGGAAAAGAAAAATTACGGCAAGGTTTCCTTCGGAACAGTTCGCTCCACCTTTGTCATTGACGAAAACGGCGTTATAGAAAAGGTCATGCCGAAGGTAAAACCCGATACCAACGCCGCCGAAATCCTTGCTTATCTCAAAGGTGAAAAATGAAAAACAATTCCACAAAATACGGCATTTTTCTTGCGGTTCTTGCAGCGGCGCTTTATGCCGTAAATGCGCCTTTTTCAAAGATTTTGCTGGAATACGTCCCCTCAACCATGATGGCGGGGCTTCTCTATCTTGGAGCAGGGCTTGGCATGGGCGTTGTGGCGCTTATCCGGAAAGGAACCGGTACTGATTCCGAAGAAAAGCTTACAAGAGCGGAGCTTCCCTATACCGCCGCCATGATAATACTCGATATAGCGGCTCCGATCTGCCTTCTTTTCGGACTCAGCATGACGACCGCAGCAAACGCTTCCCTGCTCAACAACTTTGAAATAGTCGCAACGGCGCTTATCGCCCTTTGCGTTTTCGGTGAGAGAATAAGCCCTCGCCTCTGGGTCGGGATAGCTTTTGTGACTTTTTCGTGCGTGCTCCTTTCCTTCGAGGATATTTCCGCTTTCCGTTTTTCGGCAGGTTCACTTTTTATCCTTCTGGCCTGCGTTTTCTGGGGAATAGAAAACAACTGCACAAGGAAGCTTTCCGGAAAAGACCCTCTCCAGATAGTGCTTCTCAAAGGGATTTTTTCCGGCGGCAGTTCCCTTGCCATCGGGCTTATCATCGGAGAAAGAGCAGAAAACTTTCTGAGCGTTTTGGCGGTTCTCGGCGTAGGACTTGTTGCCTACGGAATGAGCATTTTCGTTTACGTCTATGCCCAAAGGATACTCGGCGCAGCAAGAACGAGCGCCTATTACGCTGTCGCGCCTTTCATCGGTACGGCTCTTTCCCTTCTGATTTTCCGTGAAACGCCGGGAATCCGTTATTTTGCAGCCCTCGGGCTGATGATAGCCGGCGCATGGTTTTCATCGAGCGATAAACCTCTTTTTAAGAAAAAAATAACAAAAGAGTAAAAAAAGACCCACCGCAGAGCGGCGGGTCTTTTAACATAAAATTAAAATACGGAATATTATCCCGGGCAAAAAGGCAAATTAAAAACC
>CAZOOL010000104.1:0-6730 GCA_964581405.1 uncultured Oscillospiraceae bacterium
AAAAATCTGTAAAGCTGCAATGCTTTACAAGCTTCAAAAAGGGCTTTGCGGTCAGCCGCGGTTTGATATTTTTGAAATTGTTTACGGCAAATATGACCTTGAGGTAAAGAAATTTTCCCATATAAAAAATGCTTTCGGAACGGAGTCTGTTCATGGATTTTTTTGATCTTCACTGCGATACGGTAACTTCTGCGATGCAGAGAAGCGTTGATATGACGCACGGCTATCTTGATATTTCCTTCCCGGTGACGGAGAAAATAAAACGCCACTGCCAGTGCTTTGCAATATTCTGTCCCGATACGATAAAAGGCGAGGATGCTTTCAGCTATTATACTATGGCAAAGCATTATTTCCGTGACCAGCTTGCGGATTTTCCGCAGTATTTTGAACAGGTGCGTACCGCCGGAGATATTGACAGAATTGCCGAAAGCGGGAAAACCGCCGCAATTCTTACAGTCGAGGGCGGAAGAGTCCTCGGCGGAAAAATCGAACGCCTTGAAAAGCTACGTGCCGATGGGGTCAAAATGATGACGCTTACATGGAACGGCGAAAATGAGATCGGAAAAGGTTCGACTGAACAGGGCTTCGGTCTTAAACCGTTCGGAATCGACGTCATAAAAGAGATGGAGCAAACGGGCATGATAATAGACGTTTCTCATCTTTCGGATGCGGGGCTTGATGATGTTTTGAAAAACGTCGGCTGCGCCGTTGCGGCGAGCCACAGTAATATCCGTTCCGTCTGCGGCCACAGGCGCAACCTTACCGACGAGTATTTCAGGGAAATCGTCCGCAGGGGCGGAATTGTCGGGATAAATTTTTATAAAGGCTTCCTCAATGACAATGAAAAAGAAGCTTCGCTCGGCGATATCGTAAAGCATATAAAGAAAATGCTTTTGCTCGGCGGAGAAAACACCGTATGTATGGGAAGCGATTACGACGGCTGCGACGTTGTTGAAGGCATTGAAAAGCTGAATAAAGTGCCGGCATTATATGATTTGATTACTGAGGAATTCGGCATGGAAACTGCCGAAAAGATATTCTGGAAAAACGCATACAACTTTTTTGCAAAAAGAATCTGAGGTGAAAAAGTGAAATTTCAAAGTACCAGAAATAAAAATCTGCGGCTTGATTCCGCGGAAACTATTTTGAAAGGACTTTCGGATGACGGAGGTCTTTTTGTGCCGGTTGAAATTCCGGTTCTTGAAAAAGGTGAAATTGCCGAACTTTCAAAGCTGGATTACTGCGAAAGAGCGGCGCGGATTTTTTCAAAGTTCATGACCGATTTTTCAAAGGACGAGCTTTTGGAATGTGCGAAAAGCGCTTATACGGGCAAATTTGAGGAAGATACTCCTGCGCCTCTTGTAAAGTTGGGCGAAAGCACCTATATGCTTGAACTCTGGCACGGACCGACCTGCGCTTTCAAGGATATGGCGCTTCAGATACTTCCGCATTTCCTTGTTAAATCCGCGGAAAAATCCGGCGACGGAAAGAAAACGGTTATTCTTACCGCGACTTCCGGGGACACCGGAAAGGCGGCGCTCGAGGGTTTTTGCGACGTTGAAGGGACCGAAATTATCGTTTTTTATCCGCAGAACGGAGTTTCAAAGATTCAGCAGCTCCAGATGCAGACCCAGAGGGGCGAAAACGTTGCGGTTTGCGGTGTTGTTGGCAATTTTGATGATGCCCAGGCTGCGGTCAAAAGCATTTTTACCGACGAAAATATAAGAGCGGAACTGAAAAAAAGCAACAGGCGCTTTTCGAGCGCAAACTCCATAAACGTCGGCCGGCTTCTTCCGCAGATCGTTTACTATATTTGCGCTTATGCCGACCTTCTTGCGGATGGGGAAATTGCCGAAGGAGAAAAAGTGAACGTTGCGGTTCCCACAGGGAACTTCGGGAATATCCTTGCGGCATATTATGCAAAACAGATGGGAGTGCCCTTCGGAAAGCTTATCTGCGCTTCAAATGCCAACAACGTGCTCACGGAATTTTTGAGCACGGGAGGATATAATATCAACAGATATTTCTTTATGACAGAATCGCCGTCCATGGATATACTCGTTTCAAGCAACGTTGAAAGGCTGCTTTTTGAGCTTTGCGGAAAGGACGACGAGTATGTGCGTCAGGCTATGGATTCACTCTATGAGCACGGGGAATACTATATCACGGACGGGATGCTTGCGTATTTACGGGAAAATTTTCCGGCGGGATATACCGATGATAAAAACGCAAGAAAACGCATAAAAACGCTGTTTGAGGAGTATTCCTATCTCTGTGATACCCATACCGCAGTTGCGGTTGAGGTATATGAAAAATACAGGGAAAAAACAGGGGATAATACCAAGACGATAATCGCTTCAACGGCAAGTCCGTATAAATTCCCGCGGGCGGTGCTCAAAGCCGTAAGCGGAAAAAATTACAGAAATGATTTCAATGCGGCAAAGGAGCTCGAGAGAATTTCCGGGCTCGGGATGCCCGAACAGCTTCGCGGTCTTTCAAAGAAAAAGCCGCGTTTTACAAAGGTATGCCAAAAGGAAGAAATGGCGGATTTTGTTTTGAGCACCGTTGGAGGTGATGGCTGATGTCAGTATGGGTAATGGCTGACCTCCATCTTTCCTTCGGAACGGATAAGCCTATGGACAACTTTTTCGGTTGGAAGGATTACGTCAGTAAAATTGAAACAAACTGGAAAGAGCAGATAAAACCGGAGGATACTGTTGTGATTCCCGGGGATTTTTCGTGGGGGCTCGGTTTTGAAGAGGCTTTGCCTGATTTTAAATTCGTTGATGCCCTTCCGGGCAGAAAAATCGTAATGAAGGGAAATCATGATTATTGGTGGTCAACAAGAAGCAAAGCGGAAAAGTTTTTTAAAGAAAACGGCATAACGACCATTGAAATTCTCCATAATAATTCAGTCCTTGCCGAAGGGCTTGCACTTTGCGGAACGAGGGGCTGGGTTTTTATGCCGAACGAACAGCATGACCTCAAAATTTCCGCAAGGGAAGCTATGAGGCTTGAACTTTCCCTCAGGGATTCGGAAAGATTTCCGGAGGCGGAAAAAGTGGTTTTTCTCCACTATCCGCCGGTTTATGCCAACGAGATGGTGCCGAACATTATCTCTGTTCTGAAACAATACGGGGTTAAACGAGTCTATTACGGACACCTTCATGGGGCTTCGAGGAGCCTTGCGAATGAGGGGAATTATATGGGAATCGACTTCAAACTTATCTCTGCGGACCATCTCGGTTTTAAATTTTGGAAAATTAAATAAAAATTATATAATAATTTTATATAAAATAATTGATTTTATTATAACTGTATGATATACTTTAACAGTTACTGAAATTGTATCTATCAGGAGGAAACAACATAATGGAACTTAGACAGATTGAAAAAACCGGCACCAATGAGGTTAAGCTTACCATCGCTGTAACCGCAGAGGAGTTCGGACGCGCTGTTGACGCAGCAATCAGAGAAAAAGGCAAAAACCTTACCGTTCACGGATTCCGTAAAGGCAAAGCACCCAAAGCTCTTATTGAGAAAGCTTACGGCAGAGAATACTTCTATCAGGACGCGGTTAACGAAACTTACGGCTATGCATATGATATGGCTGTTGCAGAAGCAAAAATCGTTCCCGTTGACCGTGCTGAAATCGAGCTTGTTGAATGCTCCGAAGAAGGCTATACACTTACCGCAACCGTTACCGTAAAGCCCGAAGTTTCTGTAAAAAAATATAAAGGCATCAAAGCCGACAAACTTATCGCAACCGTTTCCGATGCTCAGATCGAAGGCGAACTCAACGTTATGCTTGAGAGAAACGCAAGAATCATCGAGGTTGAGGACAGACCCGCACAGAACGGCGACCAGGCTGAAATCGACTACGAAGGTTTCAAAGACGGCGTTCCTTTCGAAGGCGGCAAAGGCGAGCACTTCCCGCTTGAGCTCGGTTCCGGCCAGTTCATTCCCGGTTTCGAGGATCAGGTTTGCGGACATAACGCAGGCGATGAATTTGACGTAAACGTTTCCTTCCCGGAAGATTATCCCGCTGAAGAGCTCAAAGGCGCTCCCGTTGTATTCAAATGCAAACTCCACAGCATCAAAGCAAAAGAAATGCCCGTTGCTGATGATGAATTCGCAAAAGACGTAAGCGAATTCGATACCATCGACGAACTCAAAGCCGATATCAAAGCAAAACTTCAGGAAAAAGCAGACGCACAGTCCGAAGCAGACCTTGAGGAAAAACTCGTTGACGGCATCCTTGCCAACATGGAAGCGGAAATTCCCGAATGCATGTATGAAGCAAGAATGGAAGATATCGCAGCTGATTTCGAGAACAGACTTGCAAGAACCGCCGGTCTTACCCTTGATGAGTATCTCAAATACACCGGTGCCGACAAAGAAACCTTCTTCGGCGGCTTCAGACCCCAGGCAGAGCGCCAGGTAAAAATCCGCCTTGCTCTTGAAGCAATTGCAAAGAAAGAAAAAATCACCATGACCGAGGAAGAAATGAACGAAGAGTTCAAAACCCTTGCAGAGCGTTATGAGATGAAAGAGGAAGAAGTAAGAAGAATCGTTCCCGTTGACGAACTTACCGAAGACCTTTGCGTTGAAAAAGCAATCAAATTTGTTCGTGAAAACGCAAAAATAACCGAAATCACCGCAGAAGAAGCTGCAGCAAAAGAAGCAGCTCCCAAGAAAAAACGCACCACCAAGAAAAAAACCGAGGAAGCTCCCGCTGAAGAAGCACCCGCAGCAGAAGGCGAAGAAGCTCCCGCTCCCAAAAAGAGAGCAACCCGCAAAAAGAAAGTTGAAGAAATCGACCCCGCAATCGACTGATTTTTGACGGAACAGTTTCCAGAGAAACTGCAATATAATTATCTTTGTATTGGAGGATCTCCGGGATTTATTTCCGGAGGTCCTTTATATCAATAATGACATTTTATGACAGAATTTGCTAAAATCCGAAAGGAGTGATACCACCATGAGTTTGGTACCGATGGTCGTTGAACAGACCAACAGAGGCGAGCGTTCCTATGATATTTTTTCCCGCCTTCTCAATGACAGAATAATCATGCTTTGCGATGAAGTAAACGACGCCACGGCAAGCCTTGTTGTTGCCCAGCTTCTCTATCTCGAAGGACAGGATCCGGATAAGGATATCAGTCTTTATATCAACAGCCCCGGCGGCTCCATTTCCGCGGGAATGGCGATTTATGACACCATGAATTATATCAAATGCGACGTTTCCACGATCTGCGTCGGCATGGCGGCATCTATGGGCGCTTTTCTTCTCAGCTCCGGAGCAAAAGGCAAACGCTTTGCGCTTCCCAACAGCGAAATCATGATTCATCAGCCTCTCGGCGGAATGCAGGGTCAGGCTTCCGATATCAAGATTCACGCAGACCACATTATCAGAATCAAGGAAAGAATGAACCGCATTCTTTCCGAACAGACCGGTCAGCCCATTGATGTTATCACCCGCGATACCGACAGGGATAACTTCATGACGGCAAATCAGGCTATGGAATACGGCCTTATCGACAAGGTTCTTGACCACAGAGAATAATTAAGCATAATTCGGAGGCTTTCAGATTATGGCCAATAAAGATGATCACAAAATGCATTGCTCATTCTGCGGAAAACCGCAGGATATGGTCTATAAACTTATAACCGGACCGGGAGTCTGTATTTGTGACGAATGCGTTGAGCTTTGCAATTCTATCCTCTATGATGAAGAGGATATGGATCCGCTCGAAAAGACAAAACGCAAAAAGAATGAAAAAAACAAGCCCGTCATTGATCCGGCGACCCTTCTCAAGCCGGCGGAGCTAAAGGCGGTTCTTGATAAATATGTCATCGGACAGGACGAAGCGAAACAAACCCTTTGCGTTGCGGTTTATAACCATTATAAACGCATCCTCAGCAAGCTTGATACCGAGGACGTGGAACTCCAGAAGAGCAACGTGCTCCTTCTCGGACCCACCGGTACCGGCAAGACCCTTCTTGCACAGACTCTTGCGAGGGTTCTTGGGGTTCCGTTTGCAATAGCTGACGCAACCACTATCACAGAGGCGGGTTACGTCGGTGAAGATGCCGAAAACGTTCTTCTTCGCCTTATCCAGGCGGCGGATTTTGACGTTGATGCCGCACAGCGCGGAATTATTTACGTTGATGAGATCGACAAGATAACGAGGAAATCCGAAAACCCGTCCATCACAAGGGACGTAGGCGGCGAGGGCGTTCAGCAGGCGCTCCTCAAAATGCTCGAGGGTACTGTTTCAAACGTTCCGCCCCAGGGCGGCAGAAAGCACCCCCAGCAGGAGTTTATCCAGATTGACACCACGAATATTCTCTTTATCTGCGGAGGTTCCTTCGACGGAATTGAACCTATCATCGAAAAGAGAATAGCGAGTTCCGCAATGGGCTTCGGCGCAACGGTACTCAGCCAGAAATCCAAGGAAACAAAGGATCTTCTTAAAAAAGTAACCCCCCATGACCTTGTTAAATTCGGTATCATTCCTGAAATGGTCGGTCGTCTTCCGGTTATAACCGCCCTTGAGAGCCTTGATAAGGAAGCCCTTGTAAAAATTCTTACGGAACCGAAAAACAGCCTTGTGAAGCAGTACCAGAAGCTTTTCAGCCTTGACGGAGTAAGCCTCAAATTCACCGAAGGCGCTCTCGAGGCCATTGCACAGAAAGCCATCGACAGAAAAACAGGCGCAAGGGGACT
>CAZOOL010000105.1:0-6711 GCA_964581405.1 uncultured Oscillospiraceae bacterium
CTGGGTAATATCTTCTGCGGAAGCGATACCGCCGGTATGGAAGGTACGCATAGTAAGCTGGGTACCGGGCTCACCGATGGACTGTGCGGCGATAACACCGACCGCCTCACCGACGTGAACAGGTTTGCCGGTTGCAAGGTTGGAACCATAGCATTTTGCACAAACGCCGTGTTTTGCCTCGCAGTTGAGGATGGAGCGGAGCTTGAGCTCGGTGATGCCTGCGTCAACGATCTTCTTGGCATCGTCATCGTCCATCATCTTATCCTTGCTTACGAGAAGCTCGCCGGTTTCGGGATGGAGAACGTCCTCTACGGCGTAACGTCCGATAAGACGCTCGCTCATAGGCTCGATCATCTCGTTGCCCTCGCGGATATCGTGAACAACGATACCTTCGTGGGTTCCGCAGTCCTGCTCGCGAATGATAACTTCCTGAGATACGTCAACAAGACGTCTGGTAAGATAACCGGAGTCCGCAGTACGAAGCGCGGTATCGGCAAGACCTTTACGTGCGCCACGGCTGGAAATGAAGTATTCGAGAATGTTAAGACCCTCACGGTAGTTAGCACGAATCGGAATCTCGATAGCTTTACCGGAAGTGTTGGCGATAAGTCCGCGCATACCCGCAAGCTGACGGATCTGGTTCATGGAACCACGAGCGCCGGAGTCCGCCATCATGAAGATGGGGTTGTATTTATCAAGATTTTCTTTAAGCGCATCGGCAACCTTATCGGTGGTCTCGTTCCATGTGGTGATTACTTTCTTGTAACGCTCATCGTTGGACATAAGACCGCGGCGATACTGTTTGCTGATAACGTCGATCTTTTTCTCTGCTTCCGCAAGGATTTCCGCCTTCTTCGGAGGAATAACGGCGTCGCTTACGGAAACGGTGATAGCACTTCTGGTGGAATATTTGAATCCCTGTGCTTTGATTTTATCGAGGACTTCGCTGGTAACGGCGGTGCCGTGTTTCTTTACGCAGCGGTCGATGATTTTACCGAGCTGCTTTTTGCCGACGAGGAAGCTGATTTCAAAGTCGAATTCATGTTCCGGGTCGGTTCTGTCAACGTAGCCGAGGTCCTGAGGAATAGGCTGGTTGAAGATTGCTTTACCAACGGTGGTTTCGATGAGTCTGCTGCGTTTGGTGCCGTCAGCATCGGTTTTTTCAACGCGAAGCTTGATGGGCGCATGAAGTCCGACAACGCCCTCGGTGTAAGCCATGATAGCTTCATCAAGGTTGCGGAAGGCTTTGCCTTCGCCGGGTTCACAGCCGGGTTTCTCAAGGGTAAGATAGTAGGAACCAAGTACCATGTCCTGGGTAGGAACGGCAACGGGCTTGCCATCTGCCGGCTTGAGAATGTTGTTTGCGGCAAGCATAAGGAATCTCGCCTCTGCCTGTGCCTCGGTGGAAAGCGGTACGTGAACTGCCATCTGGTCGCCGTCGAAGTCGGCGTTGTATGCGGTACATACAAGGGGATGGAGCTTGAGCGCACGGCCTTCAACAAGAACCGGCTCGAAAGCCTGGATACCGAGTCTGTGGAGGGTAGGCGCACGGTTGAGCATAACCGGGTGATCCTTGATAACGATTTCGAGTGCGTCCCAAACCTCGGGCTGGGTTGCTCTTTCAACCATTTTTCTTGCGTTTTTGATGTTGGTTGCTGCGCCAACGTCAACGAGCCGTTTCATGACGAACGGCTTAAAGAGCTCGATTGCCATCTCTTTAGGAAGACCGCACTGGCTCATCTTGAGCTCCGGACCGACAACGATAACGGAACGTCCGGAATAGTCAACACGTTTGCCGAGAAGGTTCTGGCGGAAGCGTCCCTGTTTACCTTTGAGCATATCGGAAAGGGATTTGAGGGGGCGGTTGCTGGGTCCGGTTACCGGACGGCCTTTTCTGCCGTTGTCGATAAGTGCGTCGACTGCTTCCTGAAGCATACGTTTTTCGTTGCGGACTATGATATCCGGGGCGCCGAGCTCAAGAAGACGTTTAAGACGGTTGTTTCTGTTGATGACCCTTCTGTAAAGGTCGTTGAGGTCGGAAGTTGCGAATCTTCCGCCGTCGAGCTGTACCATAGGTCTGATATCCGGAGGGATTACAGGAACAACGTCAAGGATCATCCATTCGGGACGGTTGCCGGAAAGGCGGAATGCCTCAACGACTTCGAGCCTTTTGAGAAGACGAACACGCTTTTGACCGGAAGCGGTTTCGAGTTCCTCATGAAGCTCTGCGGAAAGTTTTTCAAGGTCGATATCTTTGAGGAGAAGCTGAACGGCTTCCGCGCCCATGCCGGCCTGGAAATCTTCCTCATATTTTTCACGCATATCGCGGTATTCCTTCTCGGTGAGAAGCTGTTTCTTCTCAAGAGGAGTGGTGCCGGGATCGGTGACAATATAGCTTGCAAAATAAAGTACCTTTTCAAGAAGTCTGGGGCTCATATCGAGGATAAGACCCATTCTGGAAGGGATACCTTTGAAGTACCAGATATGGGAAACGGGAGCGGCAAGCTCGATATGACCCATTCTCTCGCGTCTTACTTTCGCTCTGGTAACTTCGACGCCGCAGCGTTCGCAGACTTTGCCTTTGAAGCGGAGGCGTTTATATTTACCGCAGTAGCACTCCCAGTCCTTGGTCGGTCCAAAGATTCTTTCGCAGAAAAGACCGTCGCGTTCCGGTTTGAGTGTTCTGTAGTTGATGGTTTCGGGTTTCTTTACTTCGCCATAGGACCATTCTCTGATCTTATCAGGAGAAGCAAGGCCGATTTTGATAGAATCAAATGCGTTAAATTCCATTATTTACGACCTCCCCTTAATTATATATCGTCGTCTTCGGAATATCCGAAGCCTGCGAAGTCGGCGAATTCGTCGCCTTCCTCATTCATATCTCCGATTTCAAAGCCTTCGAAATCACCTTCGTAAGCGACGTTTTCGCCTTCGAATTCGGTCATTTCGTCAGCAGGGATAAGACCTGCGTCTTCGTCGTCGAAGTTCTGTTTAAGATCGATCTCCTCGTTGTTCTTATCAAGAACCTTGATGTCAAGTCCGAGGGACTGGAGCTCTTTGATGAGAACCTTGAAGGATTCGGGAATACCTGCCGGAGGAACGTTCTGGCCTTTTACGATGGACTCGAAAGTCTTTACACGGCCCACAACGTCGTCGGATTTGACGGTAAGGATCTCCTGAAGGGTATAGGCAGCGCCGTATGCTTCGAGAGCCCAAACCTCCATCTCACCGAATCTCTGTCCGCCGAACTGAGCTTTACCGCCGAGAGGCTGCTGAGTTACAAGGCTGTAAGGACCGGTGGAACGGGCGTGGATCTTATCGTCAACAAGGTGATGCAGTTTAAGGTAATACATGTAACCGACGGTTACGGGGTTATCAAAGAGTTCGCCGGTTCTGCCGTCGCGGAGCCATACTTTACCGCTGCTGTCAAGACCTGCATCGGTAAGAAGCTCGCGGATATCTGCTTCGTGTGCACCGTCGAATACCGGGGTCATTACGTGCCAGCCGAGCTCTGCGGCCGCTCTTCCGAGGTGAACTTCGAGAACCTGACCGATGTTCATACGGGAAGGAACACCGAGGGGGTTAAGAAGAATATCAAGCGGTCTGCCGTCCGGAAGGAAAGGCATATCCTCCTGAGGAAGAATTCTGGAAACAACACCCTTGTTGCCGTGACGTCCCGCCATCTTATCGCCGACGGAGAGTTTTCTCTTCTGTGCGATATAGCAGCGGACTACCTCGTTTACGCCGGGGTTAAGTTCGTCGCAGTTTTCTCTGGTGAATACCTGAACGTCAACGATGATGCCGTATTCGCCGTGGGGAACACGGAGAGAGGTATCCCTGACCTCGCGGGCTTTTTCGCCGAAGATTGCGCGGAGAAGTCTTTCTTCCGCGGTAAGCTCGGTTTCGCCTTTGGGGGTAACTTTACCGACAAGGATATCTCCGGCACGGACTTCCGCGCCGATGCGGATAATACCGCGCTCGTCAAGCTCCTTAAGTGCGTCCTCACCGACGTTCGGGATATCGCGGGTGATCTCTTCCGGACCGAGTTTGGTATCGCGGGATTCGAGCTCGTATTCCTCGATATGAACGGAGGTGTAGGTATCCTCTTTGACAAGTTTTTCGTTGATAAGGACTGCGTCCTCGTAGTTATAACCTTCCCAGGTCATAAATCCGATGAGCATGTTCTTACCGAGGGAAATTTCACCTTCGCTGGTCGCGGGACCATCGCAGATAACCTGTCCTGCCTCGACGTGCTCGCCTTTTTCGACGATAGGTCTCTGGTTTACGCAGGTTCCCTGGTTGGAACGAAGGAATTTGATGATTTTGTATTCGTCGCTTTCAACGGAATCGTCGCGTTTGATAACTACGCGCTCCGCGTCAACCTTGGTAACGGTGCCTGCGTGTTCGGCAAGAACGGTTACGCCGGAGTCAACCGCGGCTTTGTATTCCATACCGGTACCGACATAGGGTCTTTCGGTTTTGAGAAGCGGAACAGCCTGGCGCTGCATGTTCGCGCCCATGAGGGCACGGTTCGCGTCGTCGTTTTCAAGGAAGGGAATCATTGCGGTCGCAACGGAAACTACCATCTTAGGAGATACGTCCATGTAGTCAACTTTTTCGGGGGCAACCTCGATGAATTCGTCCTTGTAACGGCAGGTGATCTTCTGGTTCGCGAAGCGGTTGTTTTCGTCAAGGGGGGTGTTCGCCTGGGCAACGGTGAAGTCGTCCTCGGTATCGGCGGTCATATACTCAACTTCGTTGAGAACTACGCCGGTTTCTTTATCCACCTTTCTGAAAGGTGCTTCGATGAAGCCGTATTTGTTGATTCTTGCGTAAGTTGCAAGATAGGAGATAAGACCGATGTTAGGACCTTCAGGGGTCTCAATCGGGCACATGCGTCCGTAGTGGCTGTAGTGTACGTCTCGAACCTCGAAACCTGCGCGGTCACGGGAAAGACCGCCGGGGCCGAGTGCGGAAAGACGGCGTTTATGTGTAAGCTCCGCAAGGGGGTTGGTCTGGTCCATGAACTGGGAAAGAGGCGAAGAGCCAAAGAACTCTTTGATAGCCGCAACGACGGGGCGGATATTTACAAGACCCTGAGGAGTGATGGCTTCGGTGTCCTGTGCCTGAATGGTCATGCGTTCACGGATTACGCGCTCAACTCTGGAAAAACCGATTCTGAACTGGTTCTGGAGAAGCTCGCCGACGGATCTGATACGTCTGTTGCCGAGGTGGTCGATATCGTCGGTGCTGCCGAATCCCCAGTAGAGGTTGCACATATAGTTGATGGAAGAGAAGATATCATCAATGATGATATGTTTCGGGATAAGCTCGTCAACGTTCTCTTTAAGGAGAGAAACGAGGAGTTCCTTATCGTCGCCGGCTTTTTCAGCGATGGCGCTGATAACGGAAAAACGAACTTTCTCGTTGATAAAGAGCTCTTCAAGCTCTTCTTTGGAAAGGTCGACATAATCTTCGGCATCGACCATGTTGTTGGAGATAACTTTTACCTTGTGACCTTCAACGTCAACAAGGACTTCCTTGACGCCTTTTTTGTCGAGAAGCGCCGCGTCATCTCTGGTAAGGACTTTTCCTGCTTCAAAAAGAACTTCGCCGGTAAGCGGGTCTGCTGCCGGTTCCGCAAGGGTCATGCCCGCGATACGTCTTTCAAGAGCAAGTTTCTTGTTGTATTTGTAACGGCCGACGCGGGAGATATCGTATCTTCTTGCGTCGAAGAAGAGGTTGTTGAGGTGCTGCTCACTGGTTTCGATCGTGGGCGGCTCGCCGGGACGAAGTTTTCTGTAAACTTCGAGAAGTGCCTCTTCTCTGGATTTGGTGCTGTCTTTTTCAAGGGTCGCAAGAAGCATGGGCTCCTCGCCGAAATAGTCAAGGATCTGTGCGTCACTTCCGAGTCCGAGGGCTCTGATGAAAGTGGTGATGGGAATTTTTCTGTTCTTATCAATTCTTACGCCGAAAACATCGTTAAGGTCGCTTTCATATTCAAGCCATGCACCCCTGTTCGGGATAACGGTGCTTGCGAAAAGCTTCTTACCGGTTTTGTCGTAGTTCATGGCGAAATATACGCCGGGAGAACGGACAAGCTGGGATACAATAACACGCTCTGCGCCGTTGATAACAAAGGTGCCGGAAGGGGTCATGATCGGGAAATCTCCCATGAAGATATCCTGTTCTTTGATCTCGCCGGTTTCCTTGTTCTGCAGTCTTGCTCTTACACGAAGAGGGGCCGCATAGGTAACGTCGCGCTCTTTGCATTCCTCGATGGTATATTTGGGCTTATTTTCGATATGATAATCGATGAAGTCCAAAACAAGGTTTCCGGAATAGTCTGTGATGGCCGAAACATCGCGGAACACTTCCTGAAGACCTTCCTCAAGGAACCATTTATAAGAGTCTTTCTGCACCTCGATGAGGTTCGGCATATCGAGGACCTCATTGATCTGGGAAAAACTCATGCGGACATTTTTTCCGAGCTTGACAGGTTTTACATTTACCAAATAGCTCACTCCATTCATCCGTATTTACGTCGTTTTATTTTTTGGACCGAAACACTTGCATTTTTCGTCAAACTGTGTTATAGTAGTTGTGATCGAGATACAAATGTCCATTATGGTACATTTTATTATTATATTACTTAAGTCAAGAGGTGTCAACCCGTTTTTTCGGGTTTGGCTCTATTTTTTTAAATTTTTT
>CAZOOL010000106.1:0-6441 GCA_964581405.1 uncultured Oscillospiraceae bacterium
GGAATAATTTTCCGCATAAAAAAATCCCGTTCCGGAAGGAACGGGATTTTTCATTTTTAAACGCCGCTTTTCGGGCGCGTTTCATACATATTTTCAGTTTCCGAATCTGTAACATTCCTCGACCATCGGAATAGAACTCGCTGCGCCGGCGCGGGAAACGGTTATGGAAGCCGCCTTCACCGCCATCATAAGGGCGTCCTTCGGCTTTGCTCCCTGGAGCACCGTCGCAAGATAAAATCCGATGAGCGCATCGCCGGCGGCGGTTTTATCCTTTACCGGCGCGTCGAATATCTTCTGGTAATAGGTATCCTCTTTTGTGATGAGCATGGAGCCCTTCGTCCCGAGGGTCAGAACCGTTTCGGCCATGGGGAAAGTCCGCTTTATCGCCGGAATAAGCGCTTCAAGATCCAGCGGGCTCGCGCCGGTGAATTCCGAAGCCTCGAACCTGTTCACAAACACATAGGAAAGCTTATCCAGCGGAAGCTCCCGCAGGTCTTTTGTAAACGGCGCCGGATTAAGGGCAATTTTTGCACCGGCTGCAAGGGCTTTTTCAACTATGGTTTTTATGCCGTTTATTTCGTTCTGGAGAAGGAGTATATCCCCTTTGCGAAGCTGAGCAACGGTGTAATCTATCTGGTCCTCCGTTATGGAAAGGTTTGCCCCGCCGCAAACGATGATGCTTTTGTTGCCCTCCGGCGTGACCTGAATAAAAGCGTTGCCGGTGGGCATCTCTTTTTTGCGGATAAGGGAGGTGTTCACTCCGTTTTTTTCAAGGATATTGAGAAGATATCCGCCGTCGTTCATTCCGACACAGCCCGCATGATAAACGTCCGCGCCTGCTCTCGCGATGGCGATGGACTGATTCAAACCTTTTCCTCCCGGGAAGTAATTCGCTTTTTTTGCACGCAGGGTTTCTTCCGGGCGGACTATATGGTCCACGGGGTAGGTATGGTCGATATTGAGCGAGCCAAAGTTGATAATTTTCATGCAAACATCACCGTCCGCATACATTATAGCCAAAACTTTCGTTTTTTGGAATAGCTTTTTGCAAATTTTTTTGCAAAATTTTCTCATTTTGCATAAATCATGGCGAAAGCATCTCTTTTTTAAACAAAAAGGAGAAATAAAAAGGACGGAAACCTTCCGTCCTTCAAATAAATCAATCTCTGTATTTTTTCTGGAGCGAGGCGGTATTCCTTTCCCAAAAAACGCCGTCAGCATATCCCTGTATTGAAGAATCCTCTTCTGCCGTTTCAAGGCGCTTTTCCGCCCAGACACAGAACTGTTCGTTCTGTTCGATACCGCAGTAATGTCTGCCGAGCTTCTTCGCTGTGACGGAAGTTGAACCGGAACCGAGAAACGGGTCGAAAACAACTTCGCCCGGGTTTGAACTTGCAAGAATCAGCTTTGCAAGAAGTTTTTCCGGTTTCTGGGTGGGGTGGGCGGTGTTTTCCGGCATGGACCAATAAGGAATGGAAATATCGTCCCAGAAATTCGAAGGATAGGTGTTGCGGAAATTGCCGCTTTCGGTTTCTTCCCAATCCTTCGGCCTTCCGTTTTCCTTATAGGGTGCAACGACCTTTCTGCGGATTTTCACATCCTCGACGTTGAAAGTATAATCTTTTGAATTGGTGGCAAACCAGATATCCTCCATGCCGTTTTTCCAGTTGGAAAGAGCGCCTCTTCCCTTTTCCCTCTGCCAGGTGATGCGGTTCTGGACGTGAAAATATTTTTTCAGCACAGTTTCGATGGCGCCGCTGCATTTCCAGTCGCAACAGACGTAGATGCTGGCGTTTTCCCTCAGAAGCGGCTTCACGAGCTTTATCCAGCTTTCGGTATATTCGATATAGGCTTCGTCGCTTGTTTTGCCGAATTTGTTTCCGCCGAAGTCCTTGTCGAGGTTATAGGGCGGATCGGCTATGAGCAAATCAACAAATTTTTCCGGAAGAAGCGGAAGAACCCCAAAGGTATCGCCGAGTATGGTTTTATCGAGAATTTCGCCGACCGTTTTCTTTTCATCGACGGCTATGCAGTTTTCAAGATATTTCTTTCCCTCTTCAACGGTTATATCTATGGTCTTGTTGCGTTCTGCTTTCATGGCTACCTCTTCTTTATAAATGATATTTAATTATATCATATTTTAAAAAGGGTATCAACCTCTCACCGGATGAGGGAGACTTCACATCACCAAAGCTTTGCGGAACGGTTGAGAGCGTTCCCTGCGTTGGATTCGGGGATATCAGCAGGCGGACATAAAAAAACAGCACCGGCGAAGCCGATGCTGTTACGTTATGGTTGCCCCACGAGGATTCGAACCCCGACAAACAGAGTCAGAGTCTGCCGTGCTACCGTTACACAATAGGGCAATATCTAACGTGCTTTACTATTATAATAATATTTAAAGTATTTGTCAATAGTATTTTGAAAAATTTTCAAATTTTTTCTTTCCCCTATCGACAAAATACTTTCCATGCATTATAATCAAATTGCCGCAAAGAATATAAAAAACGGAGGTTTTAAAATATGTCTGCAATACATTTCACTGAAGAAGAATTCAATTTTGCCATCGCAAACGGCCCCGCAATCGTCGATTTTTGGGCAACGTGGTGCGGTCCCTGCAAAATGATCGCTCCCGCCGTCGATCAGCTCGCTGACGAGCTCGAAGGCAGGATCACCGTCGGAAAAATCGATGTTGACCAGTGCCGCGAGGTCGCCGTAAAATACGGCGTTATGTCCATTCCCACCCTCATCTATTTCAAAAACGGCGAGGAAGTCAAACGCTTCGTCGGCGTCCAGACCAAGGACAAGCTCCTTGAAGCCGCGGCGGAAATCGAATAAAAAGGCGGGAGCAAGCCCCGCCATACTGTAAATTAAAGTCCCGCCGACGGCGGGTCTTTTTTTATTCTTCCGCTTCCGCAGTGATTTTATCGCGGTAAGCCTTTGCCGCCTGTTCGGTTTTGTTTTCACCGAAATGATAATAGACCCTGCCTTTAAGGGTATCCGGAAGATACTGCTGTTTCACATAGTGATTTTTATAGTTGTGGGCATATTTGTATTCCGGCGGTCTGTGCCCTCCGGCGGATTTGGGGTGAACGTTCACAAGATGCTCCGGAACCTCGCCGGAAAGGCCGTTCCGAACGTCATCAAGAGCTTTGTTTATTGCAATGACCCCGCTGTTGGATTTCGGCGCGGTGCAAAGCAGGATCACCGCATCCGCAAGGGGAAGCTGCGCTTCCGGAAGACCGAGCTGGAGCGCCGTATCGACGCAGGCTTTGACTATGGGAATCGCCATGGGATAAGCAAGCCCCACGTCCTCGCAGGCTATGGCAAGGAGCCTTCGGCAGGGAGAAATGATATCCCCTGCGTCTATGAACCTTGCGAGGTAATGAAGGGCGGCGTTTTCATCGGAGCCGCGGACGGATTTATGGAACGCGGAAAGTATCTCGTAATGGTCGTCGCCTTCCTTATCGTAGCGGTTGGAGCTGCGCTGGGCGGCGGATTGAGCATCCTCCAGCAAAAGCACCCTTTCGCCGTGCTCATTGAGCCTTGAGCCGAGCCAGCAGACCTCCAGCGCGTTGAGCGCTTTTCGCGCGTCGCCGGAGCAGTTGCAGGCAATATGGCGCAGAACGCCTTCCTCGACAGCTATCTTCGTACCGTCATCGTGCTCAAGCTTTTCAATTGCGTGCTCAAGAGCCCGTTCGATTTCGGAAGGCTCGATGGGCTTGAATTCAAAAACGGTGCTGCGGCTTAAAATGGCGTTATAAACGTAAAAATAAGGGTTTTCGGTGGTGGAGGCAATAAGCGTCACCCTGCCGTCCTCGATGAATTCCAAAAGGGTCTGCTGCTGTTTTTTGTTGAGATACTGTATCTCATCGAGATAGAGCAGCACCCCCTGAGCACCGTCAATGCCCGCTGTTTCCGCAAAGACTTCCTTTATATCCGCCGTTGAGCACGAGGTTCCGTTGAGGTGGCAAAGCTTTTTGTTCGCAATTTTCGCGATTATTCTTGCGACGGTCGTTTTGCCCGTTCCGGAGGGTCCGAAAAATATAAGGTTCGGAATAACGCCGGAATCCGCGATTTTGCGCAAAAGCCTTCCTTCGCCGAGGATATGCTGCTGTCCGCATACTTCGGATAATTCGGTTGGTCTTAATCTGTCGGCAAGAGGCTTCGACATCCTGCGTCATCTCTTTTCTTTCAGTTTATTCGTAAAGCGGGAAGTTTTTGCAAAGTTCCGCAACGGCGGCTTTTACTTCCTCCGCGCTGTTTTCATAATCAAAGGTTATTTTCGCGATGAATTCAGCGATTTTTTCCATTTCGGCAGTTCCGAAGCCTCTGGTCGTGACGGAAGGAGTTCCGAGACGGACTCCGCTTGTCACAAAGGGAGAAGCCGGGTCGTTGGGGATCATATTCTTGTTCGCGGTGATGTTCACTTCATCAAGGCGGCGTTCGAGTTCCTTGCCGGTAACTCCGGTTTCCCGAAGGTCGAGCATCATAAGGTGGTTGTCCGTTCCGCCGGAAACAAGCCTGAGCCCGTTCTTTTTGAGGGCATCCGCAAGGGCGGCGGCATTTTCGACTATCTTATGCTGGTATTCCCTGAATTCCGGCTTGAGAGCTTCGCCGAAGCAAACGGCTTTCGCGGCGATTATATGTTCGAGAGGGCCGCCCTGGGCGCCCGGGAACACCGCTTTATCCACCTGTTTGGCGTATTCCTCCTTGCAGAGGATAAGGCCGCCGCGGGGCCCGCGAAGGGTCTTGTGGGTGGTGGTGGTAACGACGTCCGCATAGGGCACCGGGGACATATGCTCGCCCGCCGCAACGAGTCCGGCGATATGAGCCATATCCACCATCATGTATGCGCCCGCCTCATCGCAGATTTCCCTGATTTTCGCGAAATCTATTGCTCTCGGATACGCTGAAGCGCCGGAAACGATGATTTTCGGTTTGCATTCAAGGGCGATCCTTCTGACCTCATCGTAGTCGATGCGTCCGGTTTCCGGATCGACACCATAAGGAACGAAATTATACGCCTTGCCGGAATAGTTCACGGGGCTTCCGTGTGTAAGGTGTCCGCCTTCCGCAAGGTTCATACCCATTATGGTATCGCCGAAATTCGCAAAGGCAAGATATGCCGCAAGGTTTGCCTGGGCGCCGGAATGGGGCTGGACGTTGGCGTGGTCCGCGCCGAAGAGCCTGCAGGCTCTTTCACGGGCGAGGTTTTCCACCTCGTCAACGAACTGGCAGCCTCCGTAATATCTGTGCGCGGGATAACCTTCCGCGTATTTATTGGTAAGGACGGAGCCCATTGCCGCCATCACCGCCGGCGAAACAAAGTTTTCGGAGGCGATGAGCTCGATGTTTTTCCTTTGGCGGGAAAGCTCCCTTCCCATCATTTCGGAAAGCTCCGGATCCTGTTCCTTTATAAAACCTATGGTATCTATCATATCGCTGTACATATAGACATACACTCCTTGCTAACGATAAAAATCTATTATAGATTATAAGATATCTCGCTTAAAAATACAATGGATTTTCTTTTTTTCGGCATTTTTCTACAAGAATTTATTTTTTCACTTTTACCTTTTGCCTTTTTGTGTTATACTTTTCATGATACCTTAATGGAGGATTTTGAGCCGTGAATTATGTGTTTATAATCAATCCCGCCGCCGGAAAAGGAAAAAACGCCGATGAAACCGCAAGGCGTATCCGCGATTTTTTCAAAGGCCGGGGCGATAACGTCAATATATATCTTTCGAAATGCCCCGGCGACGCCATCCGCTTCGGAAGGGAATACCCGATCCCGGAAGGCGAGGAGGTTTGTTTCGTTGCCTGCGGCGGCGACGGAACCTTTTATGAAACCGTCAACGGCGCCTTTGGAAGACCCGGCGCAAGCTTTGCCGTCTATCCCTGCGGTTCCGGAAACGATTTCATAAAAACCATCGGCGGAAAGCCGAAAGATTACCTTGACCTTGAAAAGCTTGTCAACGGAAAAACGCATATTTTCGATGCCATGGACTGCAGCGGGCGCATCTGCTCCAACGTCTGCAACATCGGACTCGATTCCGTCATCGGCAGCAGGATCCCGAAATACAAGAATATCCCCGGGGTGACCGGTTCCATGGCGTATAATATTTCCGTTGTCACGACCGTTCTCGGCGGCGTTTTTTCCGGACTTTCTACCCCCATGAAAGTCACCTTTGACGACGGCGAAATCCTTGAAGGCAAATTCCTCATTTCCGTTTTTGGGAACGGAAAGGTCTATGGAGGCGGATACCACCCGGTTCCGGAAGCAAAACCCGATGACGGCATCATGGATTTTTGCACCATCGCCGATGCCAGCATCCCGAAAATCGCGCAGCTCATAGGCATCTATAAAAAAGGCGAGCATATCGGAAACCCTATTTTTGACGGACTTCTCACCATGCGCCGCTGCACCGGCGCCGT
>CAZOOL010000107.1:0-6363 GCA_964581405.1 uncultured Oscillospiraceae bacterium
CCGCTTTGCGGACATCTCCCCTAACAGGGGAGTCTCCTCTGGGAAGGCTTTAAACGAATCCATCCGGGAAGGCTTTATGGATTTTGAGGTATAAAATCCGATGTCCGCAAAACCTGAATACAAAAAACAGAGGCACTCCCTTACGAAGCGCCTCTGTTCTGCCCCGTCTTTTTTTGTGGCAATTTTGTGATGCTTTTCCTTGCATTATTTCTCCCAATGGATTACAATAGAAAAAGAAACTATTTATTTTTCAATACCCGAAAGGAGAAAACAGCCATGCAGGAAATGGAAAAAGCATTCCATATACATTGCTATAAAGGAGACGTCGGCCGCTATTGCATTCTTCCCGGCGATCCCGGAAGAGTCGAGGCCATAGCCTCCTATTTTGACGACGCGAAACAGGTTTCCCAAAACCGTGAATACAACGTCTGGACCGGATACCTCCTCGGAGAAAAAGTAACCGCCTGCTCAACCGGAATCGGCGGACCTTCCGCCTCCATCGCCATGGAGGAACTCCACAAGTGCGGTTCCGATACCTTTATCCGCACCGGAACCTGCGGCGGCATCGACCTTGACGTAAAATCCAACGATATCGTCATTGCGACCGGTGCCATCCGCTATGAACACACCTCCATGGAATATGCTCCCATCGAATATCCCGCGGTTCCGGATTTCGATGTTACCAACTGCCTCGTCGATGCCGCAAGGAACCTCGGTCTTCCCTATCATGTCGGCGTCGTCCAGAACAAGGACAGCTTCTACGGTCAGCACAGCCCCGAAAAATCTCCCGTCTATTATGAGCTCCTCAATAAATGGGAAAGCTGGAAGCGCCTCGGCGTAAAGGCGAGCGAAATGGAATCCGCGGCCCTTTTCGTCGTTTCCGCGGCTCTCGGCTGCCGCACCGGTTCCTGCTTCCATGTCGTCTGGAACCAGGAACGCGAAGCCGCCGGTCTTGATCAGGATATGAGCGAAAGCACCGAAGATTCCGTAAGAGTTGCCGTCGAAGCGCTCAAGCTCCTCATCGAAGAGGACAGAAAATATAACAGATAAATCAACTCCTGCGGCGTAATTCAACAGCTGTTGATTTGATTTTACCCCCGAATATGCTATAATAATCACAAGTTCATCACTTAAGGAGCGTACTGAATGTTCTTCTATATGTTTCTTCTGGCGAGTCTTTTGATTGCCAACGCAACGGTTGTGGTTTACGGCATAATCGACAGATGGTTCTGGCCGTGGATAGCGATACTGGTTTTCCTTCTCGTTTTTCTTTTCCTCGTATTGCTTTTCCTCGTCTATTGCGTGCTGCTTTCGTTCTTTGTGGACGTCAATAAGCCCATTCACCGCCAGAACAGGTATTTTTATCACATCCTTGTGCAAGTAGCGTATATCCTCCTCGGTATGCTCCGTGTGAAAATCCATTTCATCGGAAAGGAATACGCCCCAAAGGATTCACATTTTCTCATGGTCTGCAACCATACGGCCTGGCTTGATCCGGCGATTCCTCTGGTGCTGTTCAAAAAGCACCATATCGCTTTCATAAGCAAAAAGGAAACCCATTCCTACCCCATTGCGGGAAAATTCCTTCACGAAACCGCCTGTCTTGCCATAGACCGCGAAAATAACCGCGAAGCCCTTAAAACCATAAACAAAGCCGCCGAATTTATAAAGGAAGGCGTTTGTGCCATCGGGATTTATCCGGAAGGCTGGGTGAATCAAAGCGGCGATCTTTTGGAGTTCCGCCACGGTGCCTTCCGCATCGCAAAAAAGGCGGATTGCCCCGTAATCGTAACCCATATAACCAATGCGGATAAAATCCTGAAAAGGCCGCTTTGGAAAAAATGCGACGTTTATTTCGAGATAAAAGGCGTTATCCCCGTTGAATACGTCCGGGAACATAAAACCGTCGAAATAAGCGATTACGCAAGAGAAATCATGACAAAATAAAAAAGCCCTTTCCGCCGGCCGGCGGAAAGGGCTTCTTCTTTTAAACCTGATATTTTTCGACTTTATGGAGTATCTTCACATCAACAAGAGCCTCGGTAAGGATTCCGTTTTCGGTAAATTCTTCGCTGAAAACCTTTCCGCTTTCCCTGATTTGGGCGGAAAGGGATCCTTCGGAATATGGAATAAGAAGGTTCATTCTTATCTGGCTCGGCGGAAGCATTTTCGCAAGCTTGCGTAGCATCTCATCAATTCCGTATCCTGTGGCGGCGGAAATAAGAACACAGTCCTCCGTACAGATGGGCAGCTCCCCTTCGATAAGGTCGCATTTGTTCAGTAAGTTGAGCATGGGTGTTTTATCAGCTTTAAGGCTCTGCAAAAGCTCCCGTGTAACCATAGTCTGGGAATCCGCCTCCCCGGAAGAAATATCGCAGACATTGAGCAAAATATCCGCCTGAACCGTTTCCTCGAGGGTGGATTTGAATGCCTCCACAAGGTGATGGGGCAGCCTTCTTACAAATCCGACCGTATCCACAAGCATTATGCTGCGCCCGTCCGGGAGTTCAAGGCTTCTTGCTGTGGGGTCAAGTGTCGCAAACAGCATATCCTCCGAAAGAACTCCGGCGTTCGTAAGGCGGTTGAGCAGGGTGGATTTTCCCGCGTTGGTATATCCGATAATTGCGGCGGTAATGACGCCCTCCTTTTTTCTCCTCGAACGGATAAGCTCCCTGTTTGCAGAAAGCTCCTCGAGCTTGTGCTCAAGTGTTTCGATGCGGCGCCTGATATGGCGGCGGTCGCTCTCAAGCTTTGATTCGCCGGGTCCGCGGGTTCCGATTCCGCCGCCGAGTCTGGAAAGATTCCTTCCCATACCCTCAAGGCGCGGAAGGCGGTATTTGTACTGGGCAAGCTCCACCTGCAACCGTCCTGCGCGGCTTTGCGCCCTTGCCGCAAAAATATCAAGGATGAGCATGGTTCGGTCAATGACGCCGAGCCCCGTCGCTTCCTCAAGGTTGCGGATATTCGCGGCGGTAAGCTCATGGTCAAATATAAGGATATCCGCGTCGTTGGCTTCGGCAATTTCGCGTATCTCCTCAATTTTCCCCCGACCGATGATGGTCGCCCGGTCGTAATCCCTGCGGACCTGTATGACCTTCGCTATGACCTCTGCGCCGGCGCTTTCCGCAAGCTCCTCCAGTTCGTCTATGGAAACCTGAGCATCCCATTCGCCGCAGTCCGCGGCCACGAGTATGGCGCGCTGGGGTTTTGTTTCGTTTTCTATTTCAAACATTGTTTCTCCTTAAAAGCAAAAGGCGGGACGTCTTTTTGCATCCTGCCTTTTCAAGTCATCTTTTCATCTTCAAAAGATATTCGGCGGTGCCTTCTTCGAATTTTCTTTCCCCCGAAGGGCAAAATCCGTGCCGCTTATAAAATGAAAACGCCCTTTCGTTCTTTTCGAGCACCCATAGAAAATCGGCTTTCTTTTCATTCACCGCAAATTCGAGAAGCTTCGCGCCGATGGAATTTCCCTGCAAAACCGGTTCAACAAAGAGCTTTTTGATCTCTCTGCCCTCGATCATGACAAACCCTTTTACCGTCCCATCATCATAAACAAAAAAATCGCTGATTTTTTTGCCGTATTCCCCGGCTTTTCCGGAAACAGAAAGTTCGCTGAAATAGTATCCGTCGTTTCTGAAAATCGGGTAGAAATTCAGCCGGTAATTGAAAATTTCGATTTCCGCAATCCTTTCGCAGTCTTTGCTCTCTGCCGCGCGTATATTTTCCATATTATCTGAGATAGGTGATCATTTCCTCAAGGGGCTTGCGGTCTTTCTTTCTGATTTCGCTTTCGGCGGGATATCCCATAGCGATAACGAGGGCAATGGATTTCGGGCTCGGGATGCGGAAACCGGATTTGAGCTTTTCCTCGTTGAAAACGCCGAGAACACAGGTTCCGACTCCGAGCTCCGTTGCCTCGAGGCAGAAATTTTCCACCGCAAGACCAATGTCATACTGACGGAAATCCCTTCTGTGTGCTTCGGGGTTGTTATATGGAATATCAGCGTGTTCCTGGGTGATTATAACAAAAGCCTTTGCCTCGCCGACCCATTTGTTCACCTTTTCGCCTTTGCAGTATTCCGCGGCAACGGCAACCGCTTCCGGCGCGTGGGCAACGTAAAAATGATAGGGCTGAGTGTTACAGGCGGAAGGCGCAAGGCATGCCGCATTGATGCAGGAAACGATTTTCTCTGCCTCAAGGGGTTTATCGGAAAAATGTCTGCAGCTCTGGCGGGTCTGCATAAGTTTGATAAGTTCAGTCATGTAAAAAATTCATTCCTTTCGTTTATCGCTGTTTTATATTATACCCTCAATCCCCAAAAAACACAAGTAGCCGGGATTATGTAAATTGTCGTCTGTCTTATTAAGCCATCGAAAATATCGCAGGGGCAGGCCTTTGTCCTCGCCCGTTTTTTTACAGCAGACTCCGGTTCAGGCCTTCAGCGAAACGGGTCTTATGAACCTCGCGTAATTGTTCACGAGGTCGGAATAGTATATGAAGTTCGCCGGGCTGTTCTGTGCAAGTATAAGCTTTTCTTCGTCCACCAGCACGAGGGCGTGAGTGTATTTCTCCTCCTCGGCGCAGACGAAGGAACCGATGTTGACTATATCCCCTGCTTTTGCGTTCCGGATGCCGTAAAAAGCCACCGTCTGCATACGGCAGCTCCGGCTTTCTCTCCAGCTCCAAAAGCGGCTTACGCTTGTCCAGATAAGCGAACCGCCGTTCTTGAAGCAATACCAGTCATAGGTCATACAGTCAAAATTTTTCGCCGTTTCGCCTTCTGCGCGAAAACCCGCCCAAACGCACTGGGAGGTAAAATTCATGCAGTTCCCGTACCAGTCCCCGACGAAGTAAAAATCCGGATTCTGTTCTTCGCAGTATTGAAGGGCGTACTGAACCGCCGCTTCGGCGTCATATAACCTTCCGTATTTAGGTTCTTCCTGGGCGGGTCCCCCTGCAAAAGCAAATTCCTTTTCAAGTATCTCGGACATCTCCGCCTCGGTCATAAGCTCCACCGGAAGGTCGTTCTCGAATTTCCCCTCCGAACCGGGAAAATAATGATATGCTATCCGATACTGCCCGTTTTCCTCGGTTATCACCACCGTATGCTGGGAATTGAGAGCAAAAATCGGCGGATAAGCCTTTCCCTCATCACCTTTTATCACAAAATGGAGCGCCGCGGCATTTTCGCCGTAATCCGAAAGATCTATGTAGTACATGCGCCGGTCGTCAAGGTCGCTTTCCTCAATAAATTCAATTTCGTAATCAAAACGTTCCGTTTCAACGTAACAATAGCCGTTTTCCGCTATGAGCCTCCTTCTCATGGCAAGAAGGCTGTTCCAGTTCATCACGTTTCGCATCATCGCATAGTCAAGGTCAATAACCGGCGAAATATCCACCGGGATCATATCGATATACGAATCATAAAGAGCCGAAAAATATTGTTTAACCGCCGCCCTTGGCGAAGAGCGCTTCGGCGGGGTAAAAGTCACTTCCGTGATCTCCTGCTCCGGTTCTTCCGTTTCCTCGTCGGTCAGTTCCTCCGGCAAAAAAACCTCCTCAGCAGAAGATAATTCCTCCGAAAGCACCGTTTCCGGCTCGGCGCAGCCGAAAAGCGTCAGTATCATCAGCAAAACAGCAAGGATCTTCAAAGGTTTTTCCTCCGTTTAAAAAAAGAAAATCATACCATTCCATTATATTCGCCAACACAGAGTTTGTAAACCGATTGAGTCGAAAAACAACATTTCCTGCCGATTCAAGGCAGAAAAAGAGCCCCTTTTCCGAAAAAAGGGGCTCTTTTTATGGTTTGTTTTCGTATTTGTATTTATATCCGCCGAACAGAGTTTTTTTGTAATTATCGAGCGTACTTTCGGCAATATCCTTTGCTGTATCGTCGGTGAAGCTTTTTGCAACACTGCTGATGAGTTTTCCCATGTTCCGGATATTGTCCCTGCCCTCAAAATCCCCTTCCAAAACGGAAAGATATTTATATGCCTCTTTATAGGCTTCCTCTTCGGTTCTTTCATTCCAAAGGTTTTTCAGGATAAAAATGCCCTTAAGGACTTTTCCGCAAAGAATGCTGTCATCTATGTTATCGTAAGACATGGCGAAATCGCTTTTCGGTGGGATTTTATAATCCGCTTTATATGCGGACAAAAGAACAGCGGAGTTGACTTCAAAAGCAAGTTTATGAAGGCTTTTTTTAATATCATCTATTTCCATGGGCGAACCTCCACCTCGGATTTGTTTAATTAAAAGATAGCACAAATCATGGATAAAAACAATCATAAACAAAAGAGCACGCCTGTTTTTGCAAGCGTGCTCAAATTTTTGTTAAAGGATAATGCTTTCGCCGGTCATGC
>CAZOOL010000108.1:0-1421 GCA_964581405.1 uncultured Oscillospiraceae bacterium
AAGCTCCACCGTACATATGCAAAATTAAGAGAAATGTTGGGAGGTGAGAACAATGGCTGAGCACGACGAACAGAAATTTGAGCACGAGATTTCGGAAAAACTCAAAACGCTCGACGCGAACATAAGAATACCCGAAATACCCGATGCTCAAGGGATTTTTGACAGGGCAGATGAAAAGAAAAGCAATGCTGTTCCGTTCAAAAAGTATTCAAAATACGCTGCGGCAGCGGCGGCTGTTGTTCTTATCTGTATAAGCGTTCCGGTGATGGCGGACGTTCTTTCGGGAAAGATAGGGCTTGCCAATGAAAACGCCGGGGACGGAAATTTTTCCGTATTTGACGGCGCTTTTGCTAACGATGACTGTGCCGAAAGTGTGGAGACATATTCCCTCGAACCGGAGGAAGGCGATGCCGAATCAACGGCGGAACAGAACGAAAGCGCGACTCTTTCCGAAAATGAAGAAAGCGCCGACGAGAAAAAAGAAAAAGGCCTTTTTATTGCCCTTTCGGATTATTTCAGGGAAAACAATTCCGTGAATTCGGCGGCTTCCGCCTCTGCTTCGGATACGGATTTTGTAAATACCATTTCGGATTACATCAATAAGAAGCGAAGCATTGAAATAACCGTCGAAAAGGATTCCGTTTCGGTCGTTCTTTTTGATAATTCCGCGGAAGCGGAAATAATCAATGCCTTTTGGGTTGAGGGAACCTATGAAAGCTCGTATTTCGACGGCGATTATTACGTCATCAGTCTTTGGAAAAAGGTAACACCGGAGGAACTCGAAAACGGCAATTATCTGCCCATGGCGGGTGACGCCGGAGGAACTTATACCATACCGGCGGAGAGCGTTTTCATTTCGGAAAACGTCACAATGGGCGTTATCTCGCTTACGGTTGAGATAGACGTCGGAACAGGCGAATACAGAATATACGCAAGCCTTGTGTAAAAAATCAAAGGTTGCCGCTGCCTTTTGGCGGCGGCAATTTTTGCATTGAGGAGGAATTTTATGAAAAAGCTTCTGGCAATGATTCTTGCGGCGATATTGCTTCTTTCCGGCTGCGGCGCCGGGAACAGATCGCTCGGATTATCGGAGGAGGTCATAACCGATACCGAGATTCTCAAAATAAAGATAACCTCCGTTTCGTGTTCGGAAATCGCACTGGAAATCGTAAATACCAGCAGATGCGAGATCGGTTATGAGGAATATTATTCCATAGAGTTTTTTGAAAACGGAGAATGGAACAGACTGAAACCGAAATATGAAGATTCATTTATTGAGGTGGCTTACATACTTGAAAAAGAAAGCACTTCCACCTGGGGCGACAGCATCAGCCGCATTTACGGCGAGCTTCCGGAAGGGGAATACCGCATCATAAAGCATTTTACCATTTACGGAAGAGAAGGCGACCCGGGCGAAAAAT
>CAZOOL010000108.1:1521-6326 GCA_964581405.1 uncultured Oscillospiraceae bacterium
AAAGGAGGCGTTACCGATGAAAAAACTTTTTGCATTTATTCTTGCGGTGCTCATGATGCTCGCCGCGTGCTCGAACGTTGAAGATGTTCCGATTGAGCCGAGCGACGAAACAAGTTCCGCCCCGGAAGAACAGCAGGAAATTCAAAACGAACCGGTTTATGAAGGTCCGGAGCACCTTGCGTATATCCGCGAGGAATTTCCGACCATTGACGGTTCCACTTCGCTGATACCCCTCGAAGCCGGAATACGCGCCGAGATTTTCGGAAAGACCATTGAGGAAGCGACGAAGGACGTGGACCACAGCACCACCTGGGGCGCTTTTGAAAAGCTTCTTGGGGGCGAGGCCGATATGATACTCACCTGTGAAATGTCAGAGGAGCAATGGCAGATGGCGGACGAGGCAGGAATCGAGCTTGAGGCGGTTCCCATTGCAAAGGAAGGCTTTGTTTTCGTTGTCAACGCGGATAATCCGGTTGACGAGCTGACGCAGGAACAGCTCCGCAAAATCTATTCAGGAGAAATCACAAACTGGAAGGAACTCGGCGGAAACGACGCGGAAAT
Source organism: uncultured Oscillospiraceae bacterium (assembly GCA_964581405.1). Classification (GTDB taxonomy): domain Bacteria; phylum Bacillota; class Clostridia; order Oscillospirales; family Ruminococcaceae; genus UMGS1668. The sequence goes on from CAZOOL010000108.1 coordinate 2,083, forward strand.
AATCGCCTACCAGCGCAACAACGATTCCGGAAGCCAGAACTATATGATTGCGTTCATGGGTGACGTTCCGCTTATGGATGCGCCGACGGAACTGCGTCCCGGTTCCATGGGCGGACTTTTGAATTCCATAGCAATAAACGACTATGCGGAAAATTCCATCGGCTATTCCGTCTATGCCTATGCGGCGGATATGTACGGCAGCGGCGACGATATCAAGTTCATCAAGGTTGACGGCGCCGAGGTCAGCAAGGAAAGCATGGCCGCCGGGAAATATCCCCTTATGGGATACAACTATGCCGTATATAATTCCGCAGAGCCGGAGGAAAGCCCGGTTCGGAAACTTGTGACATGGATAACTTCCGATGAAGGTCAGCTTGCCGTTGCAAAAGCCGGTTACGTAACTGCACGGGATATCGGCTATGATTACAGCGGCGAGGGATTTGAAAAATATCGGGGCATCGGAACAGGAATGGCAAAACCGGAAAACTATAAAATTCCCAATTACGGTTATTATTACGGAAGCGAATATGGCTGGTCAAAGTATGTTCAGGTCGGTATCGGTGAACACAAAGACGGAACAAAGACGTATAAGCTCAACAACCTTCTTGCAGATAAGGAACTTGAGCAGGAGATAAACGATTTCATCCTCGAAAATGTGAAGATGCTCGAGGAATATTATGACGAATATTCCGCAGAAATTGATTATCGCATGGGTTTTATCCATCCTTACTATAACGCATGGGTGGAAGGCCAAAAAACCGCTGTTATTATGAAAATAAAGAACGGATATATTTCCGTTGCGGTTACCCTTCCGTATCACCTTGCAGTGCAGGACGGCGCAGACCTTTTCTATAAAACCGAAACTGCAGTCTGGGATATGATTTCCGGAAAGCGGCTTTCCGTTGAGGAGCTTTTTTATGAGGGAGTCGATATCGACGCGGTCCTTACGGGATTTATGCTCGAGGACGGGCTTGATCAGGGCATGACGGAATTCAATATCCGTTATGAGATGAAAGGCGACTTTATGGGCTTCACCGCCGAAGGCGACTGGCACATCGACCTTGATATGATTTATTTCGATTACGGAAACAGATATTTTTATGACGGAGCGGGCTTTGACATTTCGCAGCTTTGGGGTATAATGGTAACGGAACAGCCGAGAGAGATGGAAAGCTGCTTTACTAAAGATGCAAAAGCAAGCCTTAATGATCCGAATTATTCCAGAACAGCAAGATATTTTACCGAACCGGAATATTTAACGGTGAGGGAATATCTTGACGAAAAAGATAAATATGAAGAGCTTTACGGTCAATACACATATGAAACCCTGAACGAGGAAGTTTATCCCACGGCAAAGAAAATAAACGATACCATAAGGAAATATGCGGAAAAACATTATACGAGAGAAGCCGTTCTGGCTTTTTATGAGGAATACGGTCTTACCGATGACGAAAAGGCAGAGCTCTTTTTCTGGGACGGCGGATATATAGAGTCGATCGGAAGCAGATATATCGTATTCTACTGCGGGACCTATCTTCATACCGTATGGCACGGAAGCAATTTTACAAGTTATACTTCCGTATGGTATAATGAAGTTCCGAGGGTATTGGTTTTCGATTTTGAAACCGGTGAACTTATCGACTGGAAAGATATCCTTACGGAAAAAGGCCTTGAAAAAGCCGAAAAATCCTTGGGGATCATAGACCCCCTGGGCGGAATACGCATTTGTAAAAACGGCCTTTCGATAAGCGGTACCGATTATAATGTTGTATATACCGGCGACGAAATAAAATGGGATTGAGGTGTATAAATGAAAAAAATTCTTGCAGTTTTAATTGCTCTTATGATGATAACCGCCTGTGCGGCGGAAGAAGGCACAAACGATTCCGTTATGCAGGATTTTGAGGCGGAGGAAAGCGGTTTTTCCTCCGAAGCGGATTTTGAACAGGACGGGAACAGTTCTGATGAGAGCAGTTCCGAACAGAGCGAAAGTTCCCTCGAGAGCGGGAATACTGTTTCCGCGGAAGAGGAAAACGCCATATCCGGGGATACTTCCGGCGGGAGCACGCCTTCTTCCGAATCCAGTTCCGTTCCGACGATAATTTCCGGAGGTTCCTATGACGTCATTCTTCCGGGGAATTCCCCCCTGAGCGGCGATAATATCGCCGCGGCCTCTTTCGTCAAACGCGCCAATGCCTCCGGACAGGGTTCCGAGGAAACTATGTGGAAACGCTATGCAGTGAACGAGAAAACGAAGGACAGCGATAAACCGCTTATGCTCTTTACCGATGCGGATAAGCTCGCTTCTTTCTGTTCCGATATGGGCGGGATTTATCAGTTCGGAAGCGGAGCGGGTTCCGTCAGGGAGTTCATTCTTTCCTACGGAGAGGAGTTTTTTGAAGAAAACGCCCTTATGATAATCCATATCCGCTCGAGCAGCGGTTCCGTCCGATACGAGGTGAAGGGCGCCTATCTGAACGGCGGAGAATGTTCCGTTGCCATAGGGGTAAGCGTGCCCGAGGTCGGAACTGCGGATATGGCGGACTGGTTCATTTTTGTGGAATGTCCCAAAGAAGCGATTTCCGGCTGTGACAGCTATAAAGTTAATCTTTCCTGATGAAAAAGCCGTTTTGAATTTTTTCAAAACGGCTTTTTTCGGCAGGAAAGCTCCGGTATTTGACAAATATGAGTTAACGGGGTTATGATATAAAAAGATATACGGCAAAAACAGGAGAAAATCAATGAACCCTTTTATGAAAAAGATTATTTGCGTTATGACGGCGGTTCTTATGGCGGCTGTTCCGGTTGAGGCAATGGCGGCGGAACCATATTCTTCCGCGGAGATATGCGGTTTTTACAGCCCTATGGATTACGTTATACATTCCGTTCCGGAAAGCGTTACCGCTTCAAAGGTGGAAGAAAGACTCGCAAAGCTGAGGAGCCTCGGCGGAAGCTATTTTACGGTAAACGGCAGAGCCTGCGTCGAGGCTCCGGGAGAATGGGGTCACGGCTGTGACAACTGCAAGAGCACGAACCTTATCGAAACAAAGCTTCTTGACCTTATGCCGGCAAGCCGGGACTGCCTTCCGGGGTATTATCTTTCCGGCGGCTCCATATCCAATATCTGCTGGTCCTGTGCGGCTTTTGCGACGATAGCCCACTGGTATCTTTATGCCGGAAAGGAAACCGACGCGGTCAGGGTCAACAAAATAGCTTCGGGAAACTTCAACGCGGAGACCCTTGCATCGGCAAAACCGGGAGATATAATCGCGCTCAGTTCCGTCAGCACCGGAAGACATTACCATTCGATGATTTTTATAGGTCACGTCGCCGGCGGAATAAAGGTCATAGACTGCAACTGGAGCAACCAGACCTACGGCAACTGTTACGTCATGGAAAGAACCATGAGCTATTCTTCGTCATATACTGTTGCCATTTCGAGGGCATCAAACTATGAGGAAGAAAAGGCTGCGGTTACGGGAATAGAAATCGTAAACCCGGAAAACGGAGAGGCAATCGAAAGCATTGAACTTGAGAAAAAAGGTTCGGTTCAGCTTGCGGCGGAAATTTATCCCGAAGATGCTTTTGACAGAGGGATCATCTGGTCGAGCAGCGATACTTCCGTTGCGGAGGTTTCGGCTGAGGGACTCGTTACCGCTATCGGAACGGGAAAAGCGGAAATAACAGCGACCGCTTCCGGCGGAGATTTTTCGGATTCCTGCACCGTCGAGGTGATAAAAACGACATATACCGTTTCCTATGACGCCAACGGCGGCGAAAACGCCCCGGAAAGCCAGATAAAGCCCGAGGACGAAACCATCGTTCTTTGCGCCGAAGAACCGGTGCGAAAGGGCTGCATCTTTATCGGCTGGGCAAAAGAGCCGGATGCGGATACGGCGGAATATCTTCCGGGAGATGAATATTCCGCAAACGAGAGCATTGTTCTCTATGCGGTTTGGGAAAGAGATACCGAGGGGATAATTTACGGGGACATTAACGGCGACGGCAGGATCAACATTGCCGACGCGAACCTTGTGCGGCGCTGTGCTGCAAAGCTCATCACCCTTGATGAAAAACAGATGACCGCCGCAGACGTAAACGGCGATGGAAGGGTCAACATCGCTGATGCTAACCTAATCAGAAGATACGCGGCGAAGCTGATAACGGATTTCCCGACAGAGGGATAAAATGAAGAACGGGGACGGCGGGAATTTCCCGCCGTTTTTTACTGTAGGGGCGGATAT
>CAZOOL010000109.1:0-6314 GCA_964581405.1 uncultured Oscillospiraceae bacterium
GGAAAGGAATCTTTCGATTTTTCTTGCGCGGGAAACGATGAGCTTCTGATCCTCGGAAAGCTCGTCCATACCGAGGATAGCGATGATATCCTGAAGTTCTTTATACTTCTGAAGGATCTCCTGAACGGCACGGGCAGTTTTATAATGGTCTTCGCCGACGATGTTCGGGTCAAGGATCCTGGAAGTGGAATCCAGCGGGTCAACTGCGGGATAGATACCTTTTTCCGCAATGGAACGGGAAAGAACGGTGGTTGCGTCAAGGTGCGCAAAGGTGGTTGCCGGTGCGGGGTCGGTAAGGTCGTCCGCAGGGACGTAAACAGCCTGTACGGAAGTGATGGAGCCCTTCTGGGTGGAAGTGATACGCTCCTGAAGAGCGCCCATTTCAGTCGCGAGGGTGGGCTGGTAACCAACTGCGGAAGGCATACGGCCGAGAAGCGCGGAAACCTCGGAACCTGCCTGGGTAAAACGGAAGATGTTGTCGATGAAGAGAAGAACGTCCTGTCCTTCCTCGTCACGGAAATGCTCCGCCATGGTAAGGCCGGTAAGACCGACCCTCATTCTTGCGCCCGGGGGTTCGTTCATCTGACCGAATACAAGGGCAGTTTTTGCAAGAACGCCGGATTCCTTCATCTCATGATAAAGGTCGTTGCCCTCACGGGTTCTTTCGCCGACACCGGCGAAAACGGAAATGCCGCCGTGCTCGGTGGCGATATTGCTGATAAGTTCCTGAATAAGAACGGTTTTGCCAACGCCTGCGCCACCGAAAAGACCGATTTTACCGCCTCTGGTATAGGGACAGATAAGGTCGATTACCTTGATACCGGTTTCAAAAATCTCCGGCTCGGTTTTCTGTTCGGCAAAGCTGGGGGCGGGCTGATGAATGGAAGCTTTGGGGCAGTTTTCGGTATCCATTTCGATTCCGTCGATGGGTTCGCCGAGAACGTTTACCATTCTTCCGAGGGTTATTTTACCAACCGGTACAGTAATGGGAGCACCGGTGTTGACGCATTCCTGACCGCGTTTAAGACCGTCGGTGGAGTCCATAGCGATGCACTTTACGACGTTGTCGCCCATGTGCTGCGCTACCTCTACAACAAGGCGTGCGCCGTGGTTATCGATTTCGATTGCGTCGTTGAGCTTCGGAAGTTCGCCTTCTTCGAATTTGATATCAACGACCGGTCCGATAACCTGAACGATTTTACCTGTATTGCTCACGAATTCGTATTCCTCCTTGCTTATTTGCGCAAATTATAAAGATCCATTCTGACTATTGCGCGCATCAGAGCCGCTTCGGCTCTCTTATGGTCAGAATCCGCGTCACGAAGGCGTTCTTCGGCGCGTTTTTTTGCTTCTTCGGCACGTGTGAAGTCTATGTCCTCCGGTTTTTCGCCCGCTTCGGCAATGATTACGGCGCTGTTGTTCTGAACAACGCAGTATCCGCCGAAAAGTGAAGTCCTTTTTTCCGTTCCGTCGGGCATATCAATAACAAGAGTACCGATTCCGACGGAGGCTGTCATGGGGATATGGTCCGCAAGAACGGCGAACTCGCCCACTTCGCCCCTCGTTTTGACGATGAAACTTTTTACCTCACCCTCAAAAAGAACATCAACCGGAGTTATTACTTTTAATTTTATTGTTTTATCACTCATCGCAGCAGACCTCCTTAACCAATGGCGTTTGCGCCGCCGACAATCTCGGTGATCTCCTGGGTGATGGCACCCTGTCTTGCGCGGTTATACGCAAGGCTGAGATCCGCGATGATCTCGTCGGCGTTATCTGTTGCGTTTTCCATGGCCATTCTTCTGCTGGCAAGCTCGCCCGCTGCGCTTTCGAGCAGCGCGCCGTAAATGGCGTTGTCGATATAGGACGGAATAAGCTGGTTCGCAAGATAGGCTGCGGAAGGTTCAAAAATCATGTTCTTAACCTGTGCATCGCCGAAAAGTCCGCTTTCGGGGCTGTATTCGCCGTTCAGGGTTTCGGTATCGATTTCGTCCGCTTTGGTTTCCATTTCCTTTACGGAAAGGGGCAAAAGGCGCACCATGGTGGGCTTTTGGGAAATTACGGAAACGAAACGGTTATACATGATATAAACATTGCCGATTTTTCCATCGAGAAAAAGAGTCGTTACGGCTTTTCCGATGCGGCTTGCGACGGCAAAATTTGCCTCGTCGCTGCCGCCGACATAGGAACCGAGGATCTCATAATTCCTTCTGCGGAAGTAATCAAGACCTTTTGCGCCGGAAACAACAACCGCACATTCCTCGCTCTGCTGCATGGCTTCGGCGGTGAATTTAAGCAGTCCGGAGTTGAATCCGCCCGCAAGACCCTTATCGCTTGTTACAACGATATAAAGGTCTTTTTTGCATCCGTTTTCCTTGAGGAAGGCGTTGGGTTCTTCCCTTTCAAGGGCTCCGGCAATCATATGCATGGTTTCGATTACGTAATTGGTATATTCTCTTCTTGCGTCAGCCTTCATTCTCGCGTTGCGGAGCTTTGCGCTTGCAACAAGCTGCATGGCGTGAGTGATTTGTTTTGTGGAAGTGACACTTTTTATGCGTCTTTTGATATCACGCATTGAGTCAGCCATAAAAACACCTCTGCATTACTTGTTTTCTTCAGCTTTGAAGGTTGCCTTGAATTCTTCAACAACGGCCGCAGTTCTTGCCTGGAGCTCTTTGTCGAAGTTTTTTGTGGTTTTGATCTCCTCGAGGAGTTCGGGATAACGGTATCTCGCAAATTCGATAAGCTCTTTTTCAAAACGCTTGATTTCCTCGACGGGGATATCGTTGGTGTGGTTATCGGAAACCGCAAAAATGATAAGGACCTGATCTTCAACTCTCATAGGAGCATACTGATCCTGTTTGAGGATTTCAACGATGCGTTTGCCCTTTTCAAGCTGTGCCTTGGTTTCCTTATCGAGGTCTGCGCCGAACTGGGCAAAGGAAGCAAGCTCGCGGTACTGGGCGTATTCGATACGGAGAGGTCCTGCGATCTTCTTCATGGATTTGATCTGTGCGGAACCGCCGACTCGGGAAACGGAAATACCCGGGTTAACCGCGGGACGTACGCCCTGGTTAAAGAGGTCGGTTTCGAGGAATATCTGACCGTCGGTAATGGAAATTACGTTGGTCGGGATATAAGCGGAAATATCGCCCGCCTGGGTTTCAATAATAGGCAGAGCGGTGATGGAACCGCCTTTCTCCAGCTTTGCCGCTCTTTCGAGCAGACGGGAGTGGAGATAGAAAACGTCGCCGGGGTATGCTTCGCGTCCCGGAGCACGTTTGAGCAGAAGCGCCATGGAACGGTATGCGACTGCGTGCTTGGAAAGGTCATCGTAAACGATGAGGACGTCCCTGCCCTGATCCATGAAGTATTCCGCGATCGCTACGCCGGAATAAGGAGAAAGGTACTGCAGCGGTGCCTTTTCGGAAGCGGTGGAAGCAACAACGATGCTGTATTCCATTGCGCCGGCTTCGGTGAGCTTCTGTACCATCTGTGCAACGGTGGAAGCTTTCTGACCGATGGCGACGTAGATGCAGATAACATCCTCGCCCTTCTGGTTGATGATGGTGTCGATGGCAAGAGCGGTCTTGCCGGTCTGGCGGTCGCCGATGATGAGCTCACGCTGTCCTCTTCCGATGGGAATAAGGCTGTCGACCGCTTTATAACCGGTCTGGAGCGGGCTGTCAACGGATTTTCTTTCAATAACGCCGTGGGCTTTCTTTTCAACCTGGCGGTATTCATCTGTGAGTATCGGGCCTTTGCCGTCGATGGGCTGGCCGAGAGCGTTTACGACTCGACCGATCATGGCTTCGCCAACCGGAACGGAAACGATCTTTCCGGTGCAGCGGACTTTGTCGCCCTCGACGATTTTGCTGTCATCGCCGAGAAGTACGCAGCCGATGTTGTTCTCCTCAAGGTTCTGGACCATGCCGAAAACCTCGCCCGGGAACTCGATCAGCTCGCCTGCCATTGCGTTGTCAAGCCCATGAACCCTCGCGATACCGTCGCCGACCTGAACGACAGTTCCGAACTGGGTCGTTTCGAGGCGGCCTTCATAATTTCTGATCTGTTCTTTGATCAGTTTGTTTATTTCATCGGGTCTGAGATTCATTGTAACTTTTCATGCCCCTTTTATGATATTTGAATTGTTTTCAGTTGTTTCTTAAGTCCTTCAAATTTGGCTCTTACGCTCGCATCAAGCATTTCGTTGCCGATGTAAAGCACCATTCCGCCGATAATCGAAGGATCCACCGAGGTTTTGAGGACTATGGTCTTGCCGTATTTTTCGCCAAGCTCTTTTTTGACCTGTTCGATCTGTTCTTCGGTCATTTCGATGGCCGTAACAGCTTCCGCCTCGAGGATATTTTTCTTTTCTTTGTAACCGCGCTCGAAATCAAGGAACATATCCATAATTTCGTCCATGCGGTTTCTTTCGATAAGAGTCATAATGAAGCTTATCAGATAGGTGTTTCCGCCGTCAAGAACCTTGGAAACGGTTGCTTTAAGCTCTTCGGAAGAGAGGATTTTTTCCGTCATAAGGCGTTCAAACTGTTTATCGGCTTTCATCTGCTCATAAAACAGCCTGTATTCCTCATAAATTTCGTCCTCGCATTTTTCTTCAAAAGCGATATCCAAAAGTGCTTCTGCATATCTTCTTACCGCAAGGCTCATAAGCTTACACCTCCTTGATCATGGAGATGGATTCGCTGATAAGCTGGGCATGATCCTCCTTGGTGAAGGATTTTCCCGAAATTTTTTCTGCGGCGTCGATCGTGATATCGACGATGGAATCACGCAGTTCTTTTTCAGCCTGCGTGCGCTCTCTGTCAATCTCTTTTCTGGCGTTGGTTATGATGGTTTCGGCCTGTTCGCGCGCTTCAGCAACGATCTGTTCCTTCATCTTTTCGCCGTCTTCGGCGGCATTATGGATGATGGCGGCCTTTTCGTCATGGGCGCCCTTCATGATTTCTGCATATTCGTTTTCGAGTTTTTCCGCGTTTTCCTTTGCTTCGGTTGCCGCCGCAAGGTCTTTTTCGATGACCTCCTGGCGTTTTTCGAGCATCGCTTTGATTTTATCCGCAAAGAAAACCTTTACGACAACGAAAAATGCAAGAAAAGTAGCGCCCTGAATGATAACCTGCCTTATAAGACTGGCATCGATTTTTATAAGCCAGCTTTCCATATTGTTACCAATCTTTCCGTAGTATTTTTGGTTTCAGAATCAGAAGGGTTTTACGAAGATGAGGAGGAGCGCTACAACAAGTCCGTAAAGACCGGTGGTTTCAGAAACCGCCTGGCCCATGAGCATGGTAGTGGTGATTTTGCTCTGTGCTTCGGGCTGACGGCCGACTGCTTCGGTTGCTTTGCCTGCTGCGAAACCTTCGCCGATGCCGGGGCCGATTGCCGCGAGTCCTACTGCAAGGCCTGCGCCGATGGCGCTTGCTGCATAAATGAGATCCTGTCCAGTGATGTTAAGTCCTTCCATGTGTTTTCTCCTTTTTTGTTATAGAATTTTAATTTAACACAAGTTTCAAATGTTCTCCCTAAAAAGGGAATATTTTCAGTTACGGTGAGATAAAGATCATTGAAAGCAGACAGAAAATGTAAGTCTGAAGGCATCCGCTGAAGATATCGAAATATCCGTGAACGAAAATCATCGCGAAAAGCGGAAGACAGCAAAGTATGCCAAGCCCCATAACCATATTTTTCTTTGCTTTATCAAGTTTCTTGATCTTTTTATACTGCTTGGTGAGAAGCACCGCGCAGAGAAGTATCGAACCGACAGCTATCCATACGGGCATTACGTTCGAGCCTATGAGCATCGAATAGATAAGCGTACCGATGATAAGACCGCCCAGAAGGTTGCCGAACATACGAAGGGTAAGCGAAACGGGGTTCGCAATTTCACTTATTATGTTCATCGGCAGCATAATTGGAGTCATAAACGGCACCGGTCCAAGGAATCCTTTAAGATGTTCCTTGATTCCGTTGATTTTGATTTTGTAATACCACGAAATAACCGTTGTCATAAGCGCAAGGGCAAAGGGCGTCGCAATGTCCGCCGTAGGCGGTCTGATGATACCGAGTCCCCAAACGCCGCTCAGGTTCGAAGTCAGAATAAAAGCGAAAAGTGCGGTAAAATACGGAATAAAGGCCTTTGTGTTCGGTCCTATATTGGACTCAACCAAATTTCCGATTACACCATAGATCATTTCGGCGACCACCTGTTTTTTGCTCGTCGGTTTGACCTTTAGCCCGCTTCCGAGCCAGATGAACACAACAGAAAGGATAGCGAGTATAAGCCATGTCCA
>CAZOOL010000110.1:0-6190 GCA_964581405.1 uncultured Oscillospiraceae bacterium
AACTCGGGGAAAAGCTCGGGGTTTCGCGCCAGGCGGTTTCGCGCTGGGAATCCGGAGGCGCTATGCCGGATTCGCCGAACCTTTTGCAGATAAGCAGTCTTTTCGGCGTTTCGGCGGATTTTTTGCTCCATGATGATTATGAGAGCGATCTTGATATACCAATCGTTCAGGAAACGAAAACGGAAGAACGGAAAAACACGATTTTCATTGCGACTTCTGTGATACTGATTATTTTTTCTTCGGTGCAGTTTTTCCTTGCGGTTACGGAAAGAAACGCGGCATTCCTTATTTCCGGAATATTGTATCTTGTTTCGGGGCTGATTTTCGCAGCGGCGTCTTGCAGAAAGCAAAAGAAAACCGCGGGGAGCAAGGAGGGCGCTGAAAAGGCGAACAGAGGGCTCAATCTTGCTACGGCGATTTTATTTTGGTGCGCGGCGGCGCTTAATTTCGGAACGGTCATAAGCGGAGGAATTGATTACGCGGGTTTTTCCGCCGTGGGAATCTGCAACATGACGGCGGGGTTCGGGTTCTTTGCAAAGTATCTTAAAGGAAGAAAGAAATAATAAAACGCAAAGGGAGATATCTTGTTTGGACGGGGGATCCCCATCAGAGCTTGCTCCGACGGAAAAACGGGCGACCGTATTATACTGACGACAAAAAACAAAGCGGTGCTTCGGGACGAAGCGCCGCTTTTGGTTTTTTGGATACAATCAATATTTCTGGCGGCATTCGACGACCTTGCCGAAGATGCGGACCGGAATGTTTTCAACGTCGGAGCTGGTATAAAAAAGAGGCTCGAAGGAAGGATTGAAGGGTTGGAGGAGAATTCCGTCCTTTTGAAACTGGACCTTTTTTACGGTGGCTTCGCTGCCGTCCACCATGACGACGGCAACCTCGCCGTGTTCGACAGTATTTTGGACACGGACGATGACAACGTCACCTTCGCACATACGGGGTTCCATGCTGCTGCCGACGATGCGCAGAGCGACGTATTCGCCGGAAGATGCCATATCGGAGGTTATTTCTTCATAATCAAGGATATTTTCGACGGCGGTTATTGGAATTCCGGCGGCGACTTTTCCGAGGACGGGAATTTTTATGCCGGAGGAAAGAGAATCTTCCTTGCCGAGGAGAGTATTCATATTTACGCAGAAAAATTCGGATATTTTTTCAAGAGTTTCAAAATCCGGTTCGCGTTCGCCGCGCTCGTACATTCCTATGGTACTGGTGGCGAGACCGAGCTTTTGGCCGAGCTCCTTCTGGGTCATATCGCGGTCCTTCCGCAGATTTTTGAAGACGGTGTTGAATCCGGGCATTGGTAAAACTCCTTTTTTATGATGTCATAGTCATGATAACACAGATTGTGAACGAATGTCAAGGGCTTGGGACAAAAACGCACCAACAAAAAGCACAAAACGTGTTGACAAACGGAAGGAACTGTGGTACATTGTAAATCGCACAAGATGTGTTATTTGTTGGAGAGTGCTTTTTGCGAAGTAAAAACCGGACATGAGATGGAACAGGGTCGGCGGAGTTTTTTTGCTTTGCAAAAGAGACGGAACGGATTATTTCGGCTGAAAACATTCCGTTTTTTGTAAATTCCTTGCAGGATTTTAAGCAGGGGCAGCTTTTGCCGTTATTTCAGAAGATTTTTTGCGGGAAATTTGCGCCAATAATTAACACATATTGTGTTATAAGTTAAGGGGAAGTGGTTATTTTGGCAAATGAAATTTAGAGGAAAGGAGGGCGGAAAATGGCGCTTCAGAAAAAGATGGAGAAGTTTTGTGAGGAATACGTAGTGGATTACAACGCTTACAGAGCGGCGATCCGGGCGGGTTATTCCAACTGCACGGCCCGTTCCCACAGTTACAGGCTTCTTAAAAGGGACGACGTTATGGCGAGGATATGTGAGCTTCAGGAGGAATACATAAAGAAAAGCCTTTTGGACAACAAGAACCGGGTGCTCCGGGAATACTGGAATATGTACGAAAAGGCCGTACAGGCACGACCGGTTACGGTTTGGGACAAGGGGCGAAAGGAATACGTTCCGACCGGGGAATACCAGTTTGATGACAAAATCGCCATAAAATGTCTTGAGTTTATCGCAAAGCTCGGGGGGATGCTTTCCGAAAAAGAAAAAGAAAAGAAGCCTGACGGATTTGAGCTTGTGGTGAAGGTGGAAAAAGATGAGGACTGAGCTTGAACTTTTTCCGAAGCAGATGGAATTCATAAAATCCACCGGGAAGGCTTCGGAGGTGCTTTACGGAGGAGCTGCCGGCGGCGGGAAAAGCTATGGACAGCTTGCGGACGCTATGGTTTACGCCATACGTTACCCGAAAAGCAGACAGCTTATTTTGCGCCGAACCTTGCCGGAGCTTGAAAAAAGCCTTATCAGGGCTTCGATGGAGCTTTTCCCCGGGGAGATATATAAGTATTCCGAATCAAGGCATACGGGAACATTTGCAAACGGTTCGGTAATAGATTTCGGCTATTGCGACAGCGAAACGGACGTTTACCGCTATCAGTCGGCGGAATATGACGTTATACGCTTTGACGAGCTGACGCATTTCACCGAGCAGATGTACCTGTATCTTATATCAAGGCTTCGGGGAACGCAGGACATTCCCAGAGCAATGAAGAGCACGACCAACCCCGGAGGCATAGGACATTCATGGGTTAAAAGGAGATTCATCGACATAGGGGAGCCCATGAAGGTGCATGACGTCGGCGGCAGCAGGAGGCTTTTTATCCCGGCGACGGTTTTTGAAAACAAAGCTATTATGAAGAACGACCCGGAATATATCATAAGACTTCGGAGCCTTTCGCAAAAGGACAGAAGGCAGCTCCTTGAGGGAGATTGGGATACAAATGAGGGGCAGTATTTCAGCGAATGGAGGAGGGAGCTCCACGTTTGCGAGCCGTTCCCTATCCCGAAGGAATGGAGAAGATATTTTGCCATGGACTATGGACTTGATATGCTGGCGGGATACTGGATCGCCGTTGACGAAAGCGGAAACGCCTATGTTTACAGGGAAATTTATCAAAGCGGGCTTATTATCAGCGAAGCGGCGAGGGAGATACTTGAAGCAGAGGGGAGCGACGTTCCGGAAATTTACATTGCGCCGCCGGATATGTGGAACCGGCGCCAGGACACGGGCAAAAGCGTTGCGGAAATCTTTTTTGAGAGGGGGATCCCGCTTTTCAAAGCCAGCAACGACAGGGTTCAGGGGTGGTATTGCCTTAAAGAATGGCTTCACCCGAGGAGAGATGAATTCGGGAACATTAAACCGAAGCTGAGGATCTTTGAAAACTGCACGGAAGTTATCAGGACGCTTCCGGCGCTTGTTTTTGACAGCAGAAACCCCAACGACGTGGGCGACAGGATCCATGAATACACCCACGCGGCGGACGCCCTGCGCTATTGGGCGGCCGCGCGGCCCATGCGGAATGAGGTTTTCGTCGGGGACGAAATCAGCTATGAGGAGGAAGTGGAGAATTTTATGGGGTATGGGGTTTAGCGGAACGGTTGGCGAACAGAAACGGGACGGGGGGTACGATCCCTCCGTCACCTTCGCCCATAAAATCCCCACTCCCCTTTAACAAGGGGCGCGAAAGAGGAAAGGTGAGGCAATGATGAAAGGAGAATGGAATGAAAGAGAAAAAGAAAAATGAGCAGGAGGAATTCCTCGAAGGATTTATCGGAGAAACAAAAAACGCGCCGGAGGCAGAGAAGATTTTCGGCGATGAGGATTTTGAGCACGGCGAGGAAGAAATAAACGCGCTTGAGATTTTTGAGCACGAAGCTTTGAGCACCGAGGAGATTTTTGAAAGCCTTGCGAAGGTCACCGGAAAAAATCCGGAGGAAGTCAGAAAAATCTGGCAAAGGGGCATCGAAGCAGAGGAAAAATCCGAAAAAGAGAGAGAAGATTCCGAGTTTTTTGATGAACTCGGAAAGCTCCGGGGAACTTCCGGGGAGGAAATGAAGAACGAGCTGCTTTGGGCGCTGAAAAAGGCGAACATGGATAAGCTTGTGGGGGAAATCATGGAAAACAACCCCGGAATGAACAGAAAAACTGCGGAGGAACTCGCAAAATTTCGCCTTGACGCGGGGAAAATGAAAAAAGAAGAGGAAAAGGGCGAAAACTGGAGCGAAAAGCTGCGTGAGCTGGACGTATTCCTTTCAAAGCACAGCGGCGAAGCCATTGAAAAGCTCGCGGGCAGAGTTGTTGAGGATTGGGAAGGCGGGATCCCCCTTGAGATCGCCTTTGAAAGGCACAGGCTTTCCGTGGAAAACGAAAAGCTTCTTGCGGAGCTTGAACAGCTTAAAAGCGAAAAGGCAATGGAAGAACAAAGAGCTTATGCGAAAAAACACACCCCCGGCAGCGCGACTTCCACCGCGGGACTTGCAGTTCGGGACGAATTCATTGAAGGACTTTTTAAAGAATATTGAAAGCGGAGTATGGCTGGGGTATAGACCCGGTCAGCTTCGCCGGCAGACCTTTTCAGATAAGGGGTCATAAAGGAAGGAGAATTATTTTATTATGGCAGTTAATTTAGCAAGCAAATACGCAAAGGAACTTGCGCAGGCATTTACTCAGAAATCCGTCGTTGACGGGGTTGCCTGTAAAGATTATGAATTTACCGGTGTTAAAAACCTTAAGGTTTACACCGCGGTTTCTCAGGAACTGAACGACTATAAGCGCAGCGGCACCAACCGCTACGGCGAGCCCAAAGAGGCGCAGGATACCGTTCAGGATATGATCGTCGGGAAGGACCGTTCCTTTTCCATTACCGTTGACAAGGGAAACAACGCCGAGCAGATGGGAGTTAAAGAGGCTTCCAGAATACTCAATATTGAGATGAGCGAGCAGGCGATCCCCGAAATGGACAAATACGCGCTTGAAAAATTTATTGATTACGCCGGCACCATTGAGGAAATCGGCGAGGAGCCCACCGAGGAAAACATCGTTAAGCTGCTTTCCGACGGAATGGTTAAAATGGGCAACAAGAAAGTGCCGCCCGAAGGCAGATATATCTTCATCGGCTGGAGCTTTTTCGGAATGCTTCGACTTTCGCCCCAGTTCATCGGGGTGGAGGCCCTTGCGAAAGAGGCGCTCGTCAAAGGCGCCGTCGGCACATTTATGGGCGCGCAGGTCATTACCGTTCCGGACGATTATCTTATGAAAGGCGGCAGCAGGGCGTATTTCCTCATCGTTTACAAAAATTCCGTCCTCCAGCCCAAGAAGGTGCAGGATTATTTCATCAAGGAGAACCCTGCGGGCATCAACGGCGCACTTATCGAAGGCAGATTTATCTATGATGCTTTCGTTATCGGTGCGAAATGTGACGGCGTTTATGCGGCGGTCGAGGCGGGTTCTGTTCAGGACGAGCCGGTTTTCAGCATTAATGGAAGCAACCTTACAGTTACTTCTGCCGGCGCAGCCAAAATCCGCGTTACCACCGACGGCACCGACCCCAGATATTCCGACACCGCGGTCGAGACCACCAGCGGCGGCGCGGTTACCCTTTCCGCCGGAACCTATACCGCAAAGGCGGTCGCTTTTGACGATGAGCTTTTTACCTCCGCGGTTGCAGTTGACACCGAAAGAACCATTGCTTAAAGAGGAACAAGAGATACCGTTTGGAATTAGCCCGGCGGGTTTTTGCGTCTGCCGGGCAAGCTGATGGGAGAAAGGAGAAAAAGATGGCAACGGAAACAAGTAAAAATGCAAATTCGGCGCAGGAAAACGCCGAAATTGCCATTGCGGAGCTTCGCAGCCAGTATGCCGAAAAGATGAGAGAGCAGTATGAGGCGGCGGCGGAAAAGCTCCGCGCCGAAAGGGACGAGGCGCTTCGTGAAAACTGGATTCTTCAGCAGCAGGCGGAAGCGGCGCTTCCGGAACAGATGGCTGCCGCCGGAATCAACGGCGGTGCGGCGGAAACGAGCATGGCGAACATCAGGGCGCAGTATCAGGGAAGCCGCAACGACATAAGAAGCGGATACACCGGCGAGCTCGGAGAGCTTGCCGAAGAGCAGAGCGAAAAACAGGCGGAGGTTCAGGAAGGATACAATGAAAAATGGCTTGATTACCTATTTTCGCTCGCGGAAAAAGAAAAAGATTATGAATATGAGAAGATGTTCGGGTGAGAGAGGATAAGAGCGAGCGAGGGGGAAAGCTATCCGGCGGAA
>CAZOOL010000111.1:0-6137 GCA_964581405.1 uncultured Oscillospiraceae bacterium
CGCTTCCGAGCCAGATGAACACAACAGAAAGGATAGCGAGTATAAGCCATGTCCACACCATCGTGTTCGTGATTTCAAATCCGAATACCGAAAAGCCGCTCGTTATTTCTGAAATTGATACATTCATCCTATACCTCCTTTCCGTTTTTTCTGTGGATTATCCAATCGGCAAACGCAAGAACGTGTAT
The DNA here is from genome assembly GCA_964581405.1 of uncultured Oscillospiraceae bacterium. GTDB lineage: Bacteria > Bacillota > Clostridia > Oscillospirales > Ruminococcaceae > UMGS1668. The sequence goes on from CAZOOL010000111.1 coordinate 189, forward strand.
CCCATAGGGCACGCTCAGAAGGCCGAGAATACATCCGATTATGCTTACATTCGGATTTTGGAACGCAACCACAAGCGTCACGGCCCGAATGATAAGGCGCACAAAATAATTTGATACGGTAATGCCCTGGGGGGATTTCCCCTCGTCGAACATTTTATTTACCGTCAGCTCGTGCTGGCGGAAAAGAAGCTGCGCTACCGCCCCGCCGAGGAATATCCCGAGCGCGAACGTCCTGATATCCCCGAAAAACAGGGAAACTATAACGCAGAGAACACAGAGCAAAACCGCAGCCAGCCGGACGTTTTTCACCGTTACAACGGTGCTTTCGCCCTCATATTCATTCATCATTTGATTCAGGAATTTTCGCATCTTGTTTTTCTTCCTTTAACCAGACGTCTTTGATAAGCTGATAGCTTCCCTTGTATCCGGAATAGATTCCGCAGATTATTCCGAAAACCGTGAACCAGTGACTGCCGTTTCCGAACTCGGAATCAAGCCACATTCCGACGGAAAACAGCAGAAGTATCGGGCAGATGGCGCTGAGCGAAACCTGGAGCACCATAGAAAAAGCCTTCATAACGTCCCGGCGTTCCCTTGCTTCCTGTTCCTTTGATTTCATTCAGCCTCGCCTTCCTTTTCAAAAAGATCCGCTTCTTCAAAAATAATATTTATTTCCTCATCGGAAAGAGCGGCAATCTCCTTTTCAAAATCCAGAGCCAGCTCCGTTTTTTCGTTTTCAAAAAAATCTTCTTCCGGAAGCTCATATTCCGCCTGTTCAAAATCCCGGCGCTTTCCTTCTTCCTTCCAAAAAACCCTCGGGTCCTCTTTTTCGGCCGTCATGGCGGAAAGCCCGCTCTGATTATCCGCGGAATTTATAAAGCGTATCATCACTTTTTTGACAATATTGCTGCCTATTAAAAAAACGCCGAGAAAAAGAAGAATTATCCATAATTTATCCATAGCATTTTCTCCCTTTCCTTTGCGCTTTGTTTTATGGATATCAGACATAGTAATTGTAGCATATTTTTCGCCCTGTGTAAACAAAAATACGTTATAATTTTAACGAAATTTTCCTCATTTTATTATAATACATCAATAATAAAGCAAAAAACAACGATTGTAAAGTCAATTATTCTTGATTAGCTTTCCCGCCTGTGCTATAGTTTAACATGTATTACAAAAAGAAAGGCGGCGAAAATATGGAGCTTTCCGAAAAATGCCTGCTTTGCCCGCGCAAATGCCTTGCAAACCGCGCCGGCGGAAAAACCGGTTTCTGCTCCGGCGGAAAAGACGCGAAAGTCGCAAGGGCCGCCCTGCATTTCTGGGAAGAACCCTGTATTTCCGGCGAAAGCGGTTCCGGAACGGTGTTTTTTTCCGGCTGCACCATGCGCTGCGTTTTTTGCCAGAACCGGGAAATAAGCCGCGGCGAAGCGGGAAAAACCGTTTCCATCGAGCGCCTCGCAGAGATATTTCTCGAACTGCAGGCAAAAAACGCCAACAACATAAACCTTGTGACCCCAATGCACTATGCGCCGCAGATAACCGCCGCCCTTGATATCGCAAGGCAAAAGGGGCTTCGTCTTCCGATAGTCTGGAATACCGGCGGCTGGGAACTTCCGGAAAGCGTTGCCTCCGTAAAAAATTACGCCGATATATGGCTTACGGATTTCAAGTATTTTGATAATTCTTTGGCAGAAAAATTTTCTTCCGCCAAAAATTATTTTGAAATCGCCTCCGAGTCCCTCAAAAAGATGGTCGAACAGACCGGGAAAGCCGTTTTTGATGAAGAGGGCATGATGAAAAAAGGCGTAATAGTCCGCCACCTTATGCTTCCGGGGCATCTTGACGACACGAAAAACGTCCTGCGCTGGCTTTATGAAAACCTCGGAGATTCCGTATGGATAAGCATAATGAACCAATATACGCCCCTCTGCTCCGATGAAAGATTCCCGGAGCTTTCCCGAACCGTTTCCGATGAGGAATACTCCGAAGCAATTGATTTTGCCCTTGAACTCGGCATTGAAAACGCTTTCGTTCAGGAAGGCGGAACCGTCGGCGAAAGCTTTATCCCTCCTTTTGACCTTGAAGGAGTATAAATAATAAAAAATCTCACCCCGAAGGCAAAAAACTATTGTAATTTTGCTTTCGGGGTGTTATATTTGTATTTGTAGCAAATACAATCGTTTTTAGGGAGCGGACTTTATGAACGAAAACAACAACAAGATAATCGTTGAATCCGACCTTCTCCCGGAGGTCCTTCTCAAAGTGATCGAAGCAAAGAAGATGCTTTCCCAGGGCAAGGCAAAAAACTCTTCCGAAGCCGCAAGAATGGCCGGAATAAGCCGCAGCGCATTTTATAAATATAAGGACGGCGTTTCTGTTTACAGCGACGAAAGCCGCGATAAAATCGTCAACTATTATATGACTTTGATGGACAAACCCGGTATTCTTTCAAACGTGCTTGCGGTACTTTCAAAATACGGCGCCAACGTCCTTACTCTCAACCTCAATATTCCCATTGACGGCGCTGCGCCCTGTACCATTTCTTTCACCACCGGAAATCTTAAATGCGACGGTCATACCCTTCGCGAAGCGATTCGCGCCACCGAAGGGGTAATCACCTGCCGCAACCTCAAGGAGAGAAAATAACCCATGAAAATCGCATTGCTTGGCTGCGGAACCGTCGGTTCCGGCGTTGCGGAAATTCTTTTGAACAGAAATTCCGAGGTTTCCTCCGCCGCCGGAAAACCTCTCGAACTCGGCTATATCCTTGACCGCAGGGATTTGAACGAAGCTCGCTGTTCCGCCGTTTTCACAAAAGATTTTTCTGAAATTCTTGCCGATGATGAAGTCGGCATCATCGTTGAAGCAATGGGCGGGATAGATCCCGCCTATTCCTATATTAAGGCTGCTTTGGAAAGCGGCAGAAGCGCCGTTACCTCCAATAAGGAGCTCGTCGCAGAAAAAGGCGCCGAGCTTTTGAGCATCGCCCGTGCTCATAACGCAAACTTTCTTTTTGAAGCTTCCGTCGGCGGCGGAATTCCGCTTATACGCCCGCTTTACAGCGCAATGAATGCTGCCGGAATCACGGAAATTGCCGGTATCCTAAACGGCACAACGAACTATATCCTGACACAGATGTTCCGTTTCGGCGCGGATTATTCCGAAGCCCTCGCCGATGCTCAAAGGCTCGGCTATGCGGAACGCGACCCTTCCGCAGATGTGCTCGGATATGATGCCTGCCGCAAAATCGCAATACTTTCCTCCCTCGTATGGGGAAAAACTCTCCGACCGGAGGAAATCCCCACCGAGGGCATTGCGAATATCACCGCAGATGACGTTTCTGCCGCAGAAATATGCGGTTTTTCCATAAAACTGCTTGCAAGGGCAAAGCGTCTTTCCGACGGAAAAATCTCCGCAAAGGTTTCCCCCGCTCTCGTGAAAAACGATTCTCCCCTTTCGACGGTCAGCGACGTTTACAATGCCGTGCTCGTCCGGGCGGAAACAGCCGGGGAAGTCCTTTTTTACGGAAAAGGCGCCGGCAAAATGCCGACGGCTTCTTCCGTCATCGCGGATATTATCGAATGTGCGAAGGCCGAAGGCAATATCAAAAGCCTTTTCTGGGAAAACGGTGCTCAAAACGCCGCCGCGGATCCCGAAAGTCTTGCAGAAAGATACTTCATCCGTGCTCATGGGCTTTCGGAAAAAGATGTATTTCTGCTTTCTCCCGCGGCGGAAATCATCGGTCCAAACGTTTTCATAACCCCGCCCATCACCGAAAGCGAGCTTTCCGTGCTCAAAGAAAAAATCAGTGAGCACGGCAGCCTTTTGTCAAATATACCTCTTTTTGAATAATATATCACAAGGGAAGCTGAAACAATGGTAAGAATAAGAATACCGGCTTCAACGGCCAACCTCGGCAGCGGTTTCGATTCCCTCGGAATCGCTCTCGATCTCTATAATTACGTTGACATGGAGCCTGCGGACGGCTGTTTTATTTCCTCTGCCGACGGTTCCGAAGTGCCTTTGGGAGAAGATAATCTCATCTATCTTTCCGCGAAAAAGGTTTTCGAAAAAGCCGGTGCGGAATTTTCCGGGCTCAGAATAACCGAAGAAAACAATATACCTTTCGCAAGGGGGCTCGGTTCAAGCTCCGCCTGCATCGTCGGCGGTGTTTTCGGCGCAAACGAACTCCTCGGAAAGCCGTTTTCAAAAAGCGACCTGCTGAACATCGCCGCGGAAACAGAGGGTCACCCGGATAATGTTTCCCCGGCGCTCCTTGGCGGCTTCACCGTAAGCGTTATGGACAGAACGGTTAAATTCTGTCGGGCCGACGTTTCCGACGAGCTCTTTTTCGCCGCGTTCGTTCCGCCTTTTGAGCTAAAAACCGCAGATGCCAGAGCCGTTATGCCGAAGGAAGTTCCCATGGAAGACGCCGTATATAACCTATCGAGGAGCGCCCTCGCGGCCGCTTCCTTCGTTTCCGGAGATTACAAAAACCTCTTCTGTTCCTCCGATGACCGCCTCCATCAGCCCTATCGCCTTCCCCTTATCCCCGGCGGTGAAGAAATCATCTCCGAATCCGTCAGAATGGGTGCCCTCGCCTCATTCATAAGCGGTGCCGGTTCCACCATAATGGCGATTTTCATGTCGGACAGAAAAACCGTTGAATCCACCGCGAAACTTATCCTTTCCTCCGGTGATTTTTCCGGATGGAAATATTTTATCCTTAATGCAGATAATTCCGGCGCTTCTGCGCTGTGATATATTGAGGTAGAAAGATGAGCATTATTGTACAAAAATTCGGCGGCAGCTCCGTTGCCGATGCCGAAAGGCTCCGCCGTGTCGCGAAAATCGTGACGGATACCTATTCCGCCGGCAACAGCGTTGTCGTCGTGGTTTCCGCCCAGGGCGACACCACCGATGACCTCATCGCAAAGGCCGCGGAAATCAGCGAAAACCCATCAAAGCGTGAAATGGACGTTCTTCTTTCCACCGGAGAGCAGATCTCCATGTCGCTTCTTGCGATGGCAATAGAAAAAATGGGCTTCCCGGTAATTTCCCTTACCGGCTGGCAGGTCGGAATGCAGACCGACGCCGCCCACTGTTCCTCGAGGATTCGGCGCGTTGACAAAGAGCGCCTTGAATGTGAACTCGGCAAAAAAAATATAGTCGTCGTGGCCGGGTTCCAGGGGATAAACCGTTACGACGACATAACGACCCTCGGCCGCGGAGGTTCCGATACCAGCGCCGTCGCCATCGCGGCGGCTCTCCATGCGGATCTTTGCCAGATATATACGGACGTTGACGGCATTTATACCGCCGATCCGAGAATAGTGAGCAGCGCCCGCAAGCTCGATGAGATAACTTATGACGAGATGCTCGAGCTTGCGAACCTCGGCGCAAACGTCCTTCACGGGCGCTCCGTCGAGATGGCGAAAAAATACAGCGTAAAGCTCGAAGTTCTTTCGAGCTTTGAAAACAAACCCGGAACTACATTGAAAGAGGTCGTTAAAGTGGAGAGAATACTTATCCGCGGAGTTACCCGCGACAACAACACCGCAAGAATTTCCCTCGTCGAGATACCGGACGTTCCCGGCATCGCCTTCAAAATTTTCAGCATACTCGCGAAGAAAAACATAAACGTCGATATTATCCTTCAGTCCATCGGACGCAACAACACAAAGGACATCAGCTTCACCGTTGCCCATGACCAAAAGGACGAGGCTATGGAAGCCATTAAAGAGGTAGCGGAGCTTTTCGACGCAAAGGAAGTTACCTGTGACGATTCCGTCGCGAAGGTTTCGATAGTCGGCGCCGGAATCGAAAGCCATCCGGGCATCGCCGCAAAAATGTTCGAGGCTCTTGCGGATGCGGATATCAACATCAAGATGATTTCCACTTCGGAGATAAAAATTTCCGTCCTCATCGACCGCGATAAATCCGAAA
>CAZOOL010000112.1:0-6030 GCA_964581405.1 uncultured Oscillospiraceae bacterium
CAACGGAATTCTGGCGCAGGTGGCATATGTCCCTCGGCGGATTCTTCCGCGATTACGTCTATATTCCCCTTGGAGGAAACAGAAAACACCAGTACCTCAACCTTTTCATCGTATGGTTCCTCACCGGTTTCTGGCACGGAGCAAGCTGGAACTTCATTATGTGGGGTCTTTGGTTCGGTGTTCTTATCATCATTGAAAAGCTCTTCCTTCTCAAATGGCTCAAAAAGGTTCCGGTTATTTCCAATATCTACCTTCTCTTTATTGCCGTTATGGGCTGGGTAATGTTCTACTTCGAGGATATGGGAACGATGTTCGACTGCTTTGCCGTTATGTTCGGAGCAAAGGGCACCGGATTTTGGGATATCTCCCTTGAAATTACCATTCTTAACAATATTTTCTGGATCATTCTTGCTGTTGCATTCTGTATGCCCATTGTTCCGGCGGTCAAGAAATTTATTGAAAACCACCCGAAGGTACAGATGCCCGCAAAGATCATCCAGATCCCCGCAAACGCGGTTATGCTTATCGTGAATACCGCCCTTCTCGTCGGTATGAGCTATAACCCGTTCCTTTACTACAAATTCTGATGAAAGGAGACGGCTTTTATGAAAATTGATAAATACGCTTACGGCGAAGATTACGGCAAAGAGCGCAGGGATAAATGGCTCAAGATTCTGGGCGTTGCCGTCTGCCTTCTGATTATTTTTGCGATTGGTATTCTTGCCTGGGCGCTGCCACAGCCGACGTATTCCGAATACGAAAAGCGCGACCTTAACCAGATGCCGGAATTCAGTTTTGAATCTCTTTTCAAGGGTGAATATACCCTCGGTGTCGAGCTTGCTTATGCGGATACCTTCGCTTTCCGCGAAGCATTTGTAAAAATGCAGGCGCAGATCGAAGAAGCACGCGGAATCCGCATAGAAGGCGCGGCGATCTACGGTCCCGTTCCCGGAAATTCCACCGACGACGATGACAAGATACCTTCGTCCTCCGATACTTCTTCCGAAAGCGAGAGCCAGAGCAGCTCCGAAAGTTCTTCTTTGGAAGCGACGAGCCAGCCGGATAATACCCAGTCCTCTGAAGCGAGCTCTTCCGAAAGCTCCTCTTCCGAACAGAGCAGCGAAAGCAGTTCTTCCGAAGCTCAGGAGGACGGAGAACAGGGCGAAACCGTTGCGGGTATTTTCGTCCTTAAAGGTGTTGGCTATGAGCTTTTCGGCGGAAGCAAAAAACAGGCGGAATATTACGCATCCGTTATCAATAAATACGGCGATGCCTTTGGCAGCGGCGTAAAGGTTTATAATATGATCATTCCGAAGCACGCCGAATTTGCCCTTACCGGAAAATACAGCAGTCTTTCCAATTCCGAAAAGGACAGCATTGATTATATCTATTCGATGATCGATTCCGACGTAATCAAGGTTGATGCGTACAGCGTGCTTGAGGCACATTCCGATGAATATATCTATTTCAACACCGACCACCACTGGACCGGACTCGGCGCTTATTACGCCTATACCGCGTTTATGGACGCCGCGGGGCTTTCCTATTATGATTATGACAGCTATACCAAGCATATAATCGAGCCTTTCCGCGGAACGCTTTATGCCGGCACCAATGACCAGAGTATGTATAACAACCCGGACTATGTTGAATGGTGCGAATTCCCCGTTTCCAACAAGACTTATCAGTACAACAAGGGCGACCTCGCAAACTATTTCAGTTCTTCCGTAATGCACGGCTATGCAAGCGGAAGCTATTCCTACGGCGTATTCCTTGGCGGCGACTTCCCGCTGACCATAATCAAAACCAACGTAAATAACGGAAGAAAGCTTCTGATAATAAAGGAATCTTATGGCAACGCGCCGGCGACCTTCCTGGCTTCCGGATTTGCGGAAACCTATGTAGTGGACGAGCGTTACTATGACGGAAACATTGTGGAGCTTGTAAAGAGCCGCGGCATAACCGACGTTCTCATCATAAACAACTGCGCCGCCGCGAACACCAACTTCCATATTGCGAACATCGAAAGCCTCCTTACCCAAAGCTATTCCGGCGCAATAGTCTATCCGGAGGGTTAAATGGAGAAAAAGCTTTTGATAAAAGAAAACAATTTTATCGAAACCGAAATAACCGCTGTCACCAATGAGGGCAGCGGTGTTTCGCGTTATGAAGGAATGGTGGTTTTTACTCCTTTTGCCGCACCGGGCGACAGCGCAAGGGTGAAAATCGCGAAAGTCGGCAAAAACTGCATTTACGGCGAACTGGATTCCGTTATCCGCCCGTCGGCGGACAGAATAGAGCCGGACTGTGAAGCCTTTGGCGAATGTGGGGGCTGTTCCCTGCGACATATCAGATATGACGCGGAGCTTTACGAAAAGACCCATTGGGTCAGGGACCATATCCGCCGTATAGGAGGCTTTGATATTGAACCCCTTCCGACCATAGCTTCGCCGAAAACCGAAGGATACAGAAACAAAGCTATCTATCAGGTTGGAAAAGGCGAAAAAGGCGAGCCGGTTTTCGGCTTTTACCGCCAAAGGAGCCATGATGTCATCGACTGCAAAAACTGCCGGCTCCAGCCGAAGGAATTTTCGGACATCCTTACGGCCATCGGATTTTTTGTTAAGCAGAACAAAATTTCCATCTATGACGAAAAGACCCACAGCGGGCTTTTGCGCGCGGTCTATATAAGAAAAGGCGAAGTCACCGGGGAAATCGGCGTTTGCCTCGTGCTCAACGGCGAAAAGCTTCCGGGCGAAAAGCTCCTTGTTTCGCTTTTGAGCACGCAGTTCAAAAAGATAATGAGCATCGTGCTCAACACCAATAAAGAACGCACGAACGTGGTGCTCGGCAAAAAAAGCCGCACCGTTTTTGGAAAGGACGGTATAACCGACGTTCTTTGCGGGGTGACGGTGGATATCTCTCCGGCGGCGTTTTATCAGGTGAACCACGGCGGCGCCGAAAGGCTTTACGGCGTTGCGGCGGAATTCGCGGAGCTTTCCGGCGGGGAGCTTATCCTTGACCTTTACTGCGGAGCGGGCACCATCGGGCTTTCCATGGCGAAAAAAGCCGGAAAGCTCATCGGCGTTGAAATCGTGCCGGAGGCCATAGAAAACGCGAAGATAAACGCAGAGCGAATGGGCGTTTCCAACGCGGAATTCATTTGCGGCGACGCGGGAACCGCCGCGGAAGAACTTCGGAAACGCGGACTCGAGCCGGACGTCGTTATACTTGACCCGCCGAGAAAAGGCTGTTCCGACGACACCCTTGAAGCTGTTGCGGCAATGAGGCCGAAGAGGGTCGTTTATGTTTCCTGCAATACCGCAACCATGGCCAGGGACGCAAAAATCCTCGATTCCCTCGGATACGGACTTTCAAAAGTCCAGCCCGTGGATATGTTCCCGAGGACGGCACACGTCGAGGGCGTTGGTCTTTTTCACAGGAGGGCTTGGAATTGTGATTAATGCCGGAGCATATAAGCACCCATGGAACATTTACAGTGGTGTTTTTTATCTGAATGATGCGGAAAAAAGGAATACAAGGCTTATTGATTACAAAATAAAAGGACCTTCATTTCTTTCTGCATGGGAATACTATGAATTGGTGCGTTACCGCACGGAATCGGATTTTTAAGCAAAAGGGAGAATCCTAATGAAAAAACTTCTCTATATTGATGCCTGTATAAGAAACGAACTTTCGAGGACGAAGCGCATCGCTTCGCCCATAATCGAAAAGCTTGGCGAGCGTTATGAGGTGGAAACCATCGTTATAAATGACCTTGGGCTGGCGCCGGTTCAGATTGAGGAAAACCGCCGCAGGGCAAAAGGAATCGTTTCCGATGAGGCGCTTTGCTGGGCGAACAAAATCAGAAACGCCGACAGAATCGTTATCGCGGCGCCGTTTTGGGATATGTCCATTCCGGCGGCGCTGAAAACCTTTTTCGAGCTTTGCTCCCTTTTCGGAGTGACCTTTGACAGCGATGACAAAACCTGTTTCGGGCTTTGCAGGGCGGAAAATCTTTTGTTCATCACGACCAGAGGCATGGATATAAAAACCGGCGACCCGCTCGAGCAGGCGACTCCCTATATCAAAGCGCTCGCGTGGCTTTGGGGAATAAAGGGATTCGAGGTCATCGCAAGGGAAAATTTTGATTACCTTCCTAAAGAAGAAATTGAAAAACAGATCGCATTTGCCGTTGAAGAGGGGCTTGAAATTGCAAAAACTTTCTGACTCGCAGAAATTCTGGCTGTTTATCTTATATTCCGCGGGCGCAGCGTTTATTGCTTTTTATGCCGCAGCGGATTTTATGCCGAACTTTGTCCTTTCGACCGCCGAAAGGCTCGTTTTGCTTTGCGCAGGCTGTTTTTTCCTTTGGGCGGGCGGCGCCCTTTTTGCGAAAACGACGGGGAACAATAAACCGATGAGGATAAACCTTTGGATATTCCTTTTGCTTTATTTTGCGCTTTTCATAACGCTGACACTTTTTGACCCAATTTGGGGAAGAAGCGGCGGCTTTGAAACAATATGGACAAAGGAAGTTTTCGACAGATATATCGAAAATTCGCTCAACCTTGTGCCGTTCAGAACCATAAGGGAATTCCTTTTCTGCGGGAATTTCAGAATGATAATGGTAAACCTTGCGGGGAATCTCGTTTGCCTTATGCCGCTTGGGATACTTCTTCCTATGATATCCGAAAAGCAGAACAAAGCATGGGTATTTCTGCTGACCTGCACCGTAATCGTTGCGGCGGTTGAAATTTTGCAGTTTTTGACCCTTGCGGGAAGCTGTGATATTGATGACCTGATACTCAATGTCGGCGGCGCATTTTTGATTTATTTATTTACGAAAAACAAAGAGGCCATGGGCTTTCTTGAACATATATTCTTACTCAAAAAAGGGGAATGAAAAATGAAGATTCTTTTGACCGGCGGCGCCGGATACATAGGTTCCCATACCGCGGTGGAGCTTTCTGCGGCGGGTTATGACGTCGTTATTGCCGATAATTTCAGCAATTCGAGCCCGAAGGTGCTCGAAAGGCTCGAAACCATAACAGGAAAGCGTTTTCCGCTCTATGAAATCGACGTTGCGGATAAAAAAGCGCTTGCGAAGGTTTTTGAGGAAAATGAAATCGGCGCGGTGATTCATTTTGCCGGATACAAAGCGGTCGGGGAATCGGTAAAAGTTCCGCTTTCTTATTACCGCAACAACATTGATACGACCCTTTCGCTTCTCGAGGTTATGGGCGAATACGGCTGCAGAAACCTTGTTTTCAGTTCCTCTGCGACGGTTTACGGAAAACGCGCGGAGCTTCCGTATCGGGAGGATATGGAAACCGGCCCCTGTACCAATCCATACGGTTGGACAAAGCTTTTTATCGAGCAGATAATAACCGACTATGCCGCCGCGAACAACGGCTTTTCCGCCGTTATTCTTCGCTATTTCAATCCCGTCGGCGCACATGAAAGCGGGCTTATAGGCGAAGATCCGCGGGATATACCCAATAACCTTATGCCTTATATTTCCCGCGTCGCCGTGGGAAAGCTTCCGCATCTCAATATTTTCGGAAACGATTACCCGACGAAGGACGGCACCGGTGTGCGCGATTATATCCATGTTACCGACCTTGCCGGAGGACACGTTGCAGCGATTGATTTTGCTGAAAAACACAGCGGAACCGAAATTTTTAACCTTGGAGCGGGCAAGGGGATAAGCGTTCTTGAAATGGTGAACGCATATTCAAAAGCCTGCGGGCGCGATATTCCTTATGAAATCGCACCGAGACGCGAAGGCGATATTGCGCGGTGCTATGCGGACGCAGGAAAGGCTTATGAGATTCTCGGCTGGAAAACAAAGTTTACCGTCGATGAAATGTGCCGTGATTCATGGAACTGGCAAAGCAAAAATCCTAACGGATACGGAGAATAAAAAATCACTGCCGGACAGAGGCGCTTCTTAAGGAAGTGCCTCTGTTTTTTGTCCGCAAAGCGGACAGAGGGGTCTGCCGTCTGCGGCGAGCAAAAGGTGGATTT
>CAZOOL010000113.1:0-5987 GCA_964581405.1 uncultured Oscillospiraceae bacterium
AAACAATAATTTATATCGCAAAAACACAAAACAGCCCTTCGCTTTTTCGGCGAAGGGCTGTCTTTTATCTTTTGACTATATTTTTAATCGGTTTGAGTATATGGGGCAAAATCGCGCCGAAAACAAACGCAATGATGACCCCCGCCCCTATCCGCGGCAAAATCCCGCCGAAAACATAGGCGAATGAGTAATATCCGTAAATCTTCGCATCAATATACATCACAAGAGTATTGACCGCAGTGACGGTAAGGGCGCTTGTAATGGTGATGAACTGGGTCTGTCTGAAAGTCATATCAAAATTATGCCGCTTTGCGTAAAGACCTATCATCAGCCCGCGTATCCCCGCCGGAAGAATCCAGAGAACGGTTGTGGCGGTAAAGCCATAGGTGAGCATCTGGTTGAGAAAAGAACCCATAAGTCCGATGAGCATGCCGTCTATCGGACCAAAAAGCGCGGCTCCGACGATTATCGGAAGGCTGTCAAGGGTGAATTTCATGTTGCCGAGATTGATTGTGGCAACAAGGCTGAGCACGACATACATCGCAATGAGCATGGCGTTTGTAACAAGGCGTTTCGGTTTCATGGTATCTGCGCCTCCTTATTTGTAATAAAAATACAGCGGCGGGAGTAAGCTCCCGCCCTGAAGTGACAAATCAAACGTTAAAGAGAAATTCGACGATATCGCCGTCCTGCATTACGTATTCCTTGCCTTCGCTTTTCATAAGACCTTTTTCCTTTGCGGCGTTCCAGGAACCGAGTGCCACGAGGTCGTCATATTTGACGATTTCAGCGCGGATAAAGCCTTTTTCAAAGTCGGAATGGATTGCGCCGGCGGCTTTGGGAGCCTTTGTGCCTTTTTTGATTGTCCATGCGCGGACTTCCTTTTTGCCCGCGGTAAGGTAGCTCATAAGTCCGAGCAGGTCATAGCTTGCCTTTATCATTCGGTCGAGTCCGGATTCCTCGAGGTTGATTTCAGCAAGGAATTCCTTCTTTTCGTCGGCATCCATATCGGAAATTTCTTCCTCAAATTTCGCGCAGACGGGCATGACCGCGGAATGCTCGGAAGCGGCTATTTCTTCGACGGCTTTGAGGTTTTCATTGTTTTCAACGCCGTTCATAAAGTCGTCCTCGCTCATATTCGCGGCATAGATTATGGGCTTGTTGGAAAGAAGAGGCAATGCGTTGATAATTTCCTTTTCCTCTTCGTCACAGGCAAAAGCGCGGGCGGATTTGCCTTCCTCAAGGTGCTCGTGAAGGCGCTTGAGAAGGTCGAGCTCGTCCGCAAGGCTTCTGTCGCCTTTAAGGTCCTTTTCGACCCTTGCAATGCGGCGGTCGAGGATCTCGATATCGGAGAAGATAAGTTCAAGGTTTATGACCTCGATATCCCTTCCGGCGTTGACGGAACCGTCAACGTGGATTACGTTGTCGTCGCTGAAGCAGCGCACAACGTGGATAAGCGCATCAACTTCGCGAATATTAGCGAGGAATTTGTTGCCGAGGCCTTCGCCCTTTGCGGCTCCTTTTACAAGTCCGGCGATATCAACGAATTCAACTGTTGCGGGGGTGTATTTTTCCGGCTCATAAAGCTCCGCGAGCTTGTCGAGTCTGGGTTCCGGAACGGCGACCACGCCCACGTTGGGTTCGATGGTGCAGAAGGGATAGTTCGCGGCCTGGGCGCCGGCATTGGTGATAGCATTAAAAAGGGTGGATTTTCCTACGTTGGGAAGTCCGATCATTCCGAGTTTCATAACTAAAAACGTCCTTTTCTTTCGTATTGTTCTGAATCAAAAAAGCGGTATCCGCTATTATTACATCATAATTATACAGCAAATCGCCGAATTAACAAGAGAATTTATGAAAAAATCAAAAAAATGTTCAAGAAGTGTTAACTATTCCGCCGAAAAATGCTGTATAATATATATCATAGCCTTCCATTTGATGGGAAGGCGGCGTTTCCGTAAGGAAATACCGGATAAGGCGCAGCCGCGAAACGGCATTATATAATTTTCCATACGAATCCTATATTAAAGAGGAGGACGACATAAATGACAAACGCAAAAATTCTTGTTGCGGATGACGACAAAAACATCTGCGAGCTTTTGAGAATGTATCTCGAAAAGGAAGGCTATACCGTTGTGCTTGCCGCAAACGGTGAAGAAGCCCTCCAGAAATTCGACGGGGAAAATCCGGATATCCTTCTTCTCGACGTAATGATGCCCCGGCTCGACGGCTGGCAGGTCTGCCGCGAGCTCCGCAAAAAATCCGATTGCCCCATCATTATGATAACCGCAAAAGGCGAAACCTTCGATAAGGTCCTCGGTCTCGAACTCGGCGCGGATGACTACGTCGTAAAACCCTTCGAGCCTAAAGAAATAATCGCAAGGATCAAGGCCGTCCTCAGAAGAACCGGCAAAACCTCCGCCGAAGCGGATAAAAAAGAAGTGAATTACGATAAGCTCACCGTAAATATGACCAAATACGAGCTTAAAGTTGACGGCAAGGTCATTGATACCCCGCCGAAGGAACTGGAGCTTCTTTTCCATCTTGCCTCAAATCCCAACCGCGTTTATACCCGCGACCAGCTTCTCGACGAAGTATGGGGCTTTGAATATTACGGCGATTCCAGAACCGTTGACGTTCATATCAAACGCCTTCGTGAAAAGCTTGAAGGCGTTTCCGAAAAATGGAGCCTTAAAACCGTCTGGGGCGTCGGCTATAAATTTGAAACGAAAGACGACTGATTATGTCAAAGTTAAAACAGAGCCTTAAAAAATCGCTGTTCAACCGTTATTTCGCCATCTGCTCCGCCGTTATACTCGCCACCATAACCCTTATGGGCGGGCTTGTCATCGGTTTTTCCGCAACGTATTTCAGCGAATCGAGCCAGGAAACCCTCCGCAAAAACGCCGAACAGGCGGCCCAGATAACCCTTTCGGGAATGGAGGACTACGGCTATCAGAAAATCCCGGTATCAACGGTCCAGAACGGCTATCGGATCATTTCCGCAACGACGGAGTCCCATATTTTCCTTGTGAACCTCGACGGCAAGACCCTTATCTGTTCCGAAGGCGAAAACTGCAACCACAGAACATACAGCATCCCTTCTGACGTAATGGAAAAAGCCATAGCGGAAGAATACGACGGTTCCGGAACGCTCGGAGGAATATACGATGCCTCCCATTATACCGTCGGAATCCCCATAACCCATGACGGCGAGATACTCGCGGTGCTTTTCGCTTCGACCGAAGCGACGGACGTATGGTATTTCATCATGGACCTTATGGATATAATTTTCTTCTGCGCTCTTATCGCAACGGTGCTTTCCTCTGTGGCGATATATTTTGTCACCAACAAGATGACAAGACCTCTGCGTGAAATGGCGGCGGCGGCAAAAAGCTTTTCCACCGGCGATTTCACGGTCCGCGTCCATGCCGAAGGCGAGGACGAAATTGCCCAGCTCGCCCGCTCCTTTAACCATATGGCGGATTCGGTGGCGGATCTTGAATCCGTAAGACGCAGCTTCATCGCAAATGTTTCCCACGAACTGAAAACCCCGATGATGACCATAGGCGGTTTCATCGACGGAATCCTCGATGGAACCGTTCCGGCGGAAAAACACCGCCAGTATCTCGAAATCGTTTCCGAAGAGGTAAAGCGCCTTTCGAGAATGGTAAAATCC
Organism: uncultured Oscillospiraceae bacterium; assembly: GCA_964581405.1. GTDB lineage: Bacteria > Bacillota > Clostridia > Oscillospirales > Ruminococcaceae > UMGS1668. The sequence continues at coordinate 3,680 of CAZOOL010000113.1, forward strand.
ATGCTCAGCATAGCAAGGATCGAAGCCGGCGATATGAAGATCAATCCGACCAATTTCGACATAAACGAGCTTGTCTGCCGGACGGTTTTTGCCTTCGAGCAGAAAATCGAGGAAAAAAATCTCGAAATAATGGGGCTTGAATCCGACGAGGTGTATGTCAGCGCGGATAACGACCTTATTCATCAGGTAATATATAACCTTGTTGATAACGCGGTGAAATTTGTCTCCGAAGGCGGATGCATCTCCTTCTCCTATGCGATAAAAGACGGGAACGTTTTTGTTTCCGTAAGGAACACCGGCGCCGGCATCGCCCAACAGGAGCTTCCGAGGCTCTTCGACAGGTTTTATAAGACGGATAAATCGAGAAGCCTCGATAAAACAGGCGTCGGTCTCGGTCTTTATATAGTCCAGACCATAGTGAACCAGCATAAAGGCGACCTCCTCGTAACGAGCGTCGAAGGCGAATATACCGAATTCACCTTCTCCGTTCCCGCGGCGGACCCAAAAACGGTCAAGGAAATGAATAAACGCCGTATTATCGACGAAACTGAAAAAAACGGCACCTGATTTTCAGCAAAAAAGTACAATTTGTTTAACCGTTGTTTATTTTTCATTAACAATTTTAAGCTAAAATATAATCTGCAAAAAATCCACCCCGATAAAAGAGGTATTTGATATGGACGAATTCGAAAAAAACGAAATGAACGAAAATTATACGGAAAAAGCATGGGAAGAACCCAAAGCTTCCGAACCCATTGAAGAAGAATCCGCCGAAAGAAACACCGACGCTCCTTCCGGCTGGACCTATTCCGCGAACACCAACCAATACGTTTCCTGGGACGGCAGCAGCGAAAACAGCGGAAATGCCCATTGGAACCCCAATCCCCAACAGCAGCAGCGAACCGAACAGCAGCCTCCGAGAAGGGAGTACGGAACCCAGTACGGCTATTACGGCGGTCCCCAGCAAACCAATTATTACAGCAGCAACGGAAATTACCAGTGGGATTTCAATAAATACGAAAGCGCCGAAAGCCGCAAGGCTCCGAAGAAAAAATCCTCCGGCAAAGGCTTCAGGGTATTCCTCGGAATCATCGGCGCCGTTCTCGGCATCTGTGTGATTTCCCTCACTTCCGTGGGAATCTATAAACTCATCAGCGGGGATAACATGATTTCCTCCGTCAATCCCAGCGAAGGCTCCGTCGGCTTCTACGGCGATGAACAGCAAAGCTCCGAAACCCCGGATATCAGCCTTCAGGATATCCCGAAGGACAACACCGTTTCCACCAACGGAAAGCTTTCCGCAACGGAAGTATATAAGGCGGTAAGTCCTTCCGTCGTCGGCGTTGTGCAGTATCAGTACAGCTATTCCCTCGAACCCGCCGGTTCCGGTTCCGGAATCATCATCAGCAGCGACGGCTATATCGTAACCAATGCCCACGTTATCGAAGGCGCCGAAACTGTAAAAGTCGTTCTTTATAATGAAGAGGAATACGAAGCCGCCATCATCGGTTCCGATACCCAGACCGATATTGCCGTTCTCAAAATCGAAGCAAACAACCTCGTTAAAGCCGAACTCGGAGATTCCGAGCAGATCGAAATCGGTGAAACCGTCTATGCCATCGGCAACCCCGGCGGGCTTTCCCTCCAGTCCAGCTTCACCGACGGAATCGTAAGCGGACTCAACCGCGTCATTTCCACCGATAACAGCGTTTATACCATGACCGTTCTTCAAACCAACGCCGCGATCAACCCGGGCAACTCCGGCGGCGCGCTCGTAAATGAATACGGCCAGGTTATCGGCATCACCAGCTCCAAAATCGTTTCCACCGATTATGAGGGCATAGGCTTTGCAATCCCCACCGCCACCGCAAAACCCATCATCGAAGAAATTATGGCAAACGGTTACGTTTCAGGAAGAGCAAAGCTCGGCATCACCTGCACCACCATTGATTCCGTAACCGCCAAATATTACAGCGTTCCGGAAGGCGTCCAGATAATCACCATCGAAACCGACAGCTGCTTCGTCGGAACCGACGCAAAAGTTGGCGATATCATCACCGCTTTCAACGGCACGGAAATAACCTCTCTCGAGGATCTTCAGAGCTGTCTTGCGGCATGTTCTCCCGGCGATACCGTCACCATCACCCTCTATCGCTATTCCGCCACAAGAATGAACGACCTCACCCTCAAGGTGACCGTCGTCCTCGGCGAGAGCAAAGGATAATTCCCGCATATTTTCCCAAAAAAAGACCTTTCACTGTGAAAGGTCTTTTTCTTTGTATCAGCACCTCGCGCTTTGTAGAGTCAC
>CAZOOL010000114.1:0-3757 GCA_964581405.1 uncultured Oscillospiraceae bacterium
TCCACCATCGCCGTTGGCGATGGTCCCCCTCCCTTTGACAAGGGAGGTAAACGCTTTGCGTTCTTTGATTATCCCTCGAATAAAAACAGCGAATTTTATGTATCAGTATCCAAGGGCATCTTCGAGGGAATCGTCGTTATAAATCCAGTCGGTGACGTTGATAATACGGAATTTGCGGCGGTCATCGCGGATAACGACGGTATCGATGCCGGCGTTTATGATAAGCCTCTTGCACATACTGCAGGAATTGGCGTTCTGAACATAGCAGTCATCGTCAACGTTTTTCCCGACGAGATAAAGGGTCGCGTGAATCATGTTTTCCCTTGAGGCGTTTATGATAGCGTTGGCTTCCGCATGAACGCTTCGGCATAGCTCATAGCGCTCGCCCCTCGGTACGTTTAGCTTTTCCCTTCTGCACCAACCGAGGTCGCTGCAGTTCTTACGTCCTCTCGGCGCTCCGGCGTAGCCGGTGGAGATTATCTGGTCATTCTTCACAATGATGGCGCCGTATTTCCTTCGAAGGCAAGTTCCTCTTTCAAGGACCATTTCGGCTATATCAAGGTAATAATTATGTTTGTCGCGTCTTTCGTTTTCCATGTTTATCCTCCGTTATTCGGAAATTTCCGCTGCGGCATTCCTGCGTACGGAATCTATTCCCTTTTCGCAGGAAGCCTTTGTTTTATATCCTTCTGAAGCAAGGATTATCTCGCCGTTGCGCGCCTTTAGACGGAAACGGAACTCCCCGGCCTTGTCATTGTAAATCTCAAACTTCGGATTATTCAGTTTTTCGGGATTTTCGGCGGTCTGATCCTCGGTTTTCGCTTCCGGAGCGTTTTTTCTGACGGATTCAATACCTTTTTCCATGGCATCGCGCCCGGAATAGACCTCCGAAACACCAATTATCCGGTTATTTCCTGCTGTAAGGCGGAAACTGAATCCGGCTTCGCTTTTCCGGATAATATATTTTCCTCCGCAGACGTTTTTTTCTTCCGCGGTAAGTCCGGAATATACCTCCATGAAAAACCCGACCGCTTCGGCGGCGGTTTCAATATCCGGTTCCTCCGTTTCTTCGAGGGCGGAAGCGGTTATTTTTGCGGTGTATTTAAAAATATCCTCATTGAAATCCTCTTTTTCGACGGCGGGGGCAATGCCCTCATACACCGCTTTGAAAAAATCCGCGACGGCTTTTCCTTCGGCATTTTCCGCCTCTTCAAAAGCAGCGGCTGTTATTTTCCCCGCGGCTTTGAAAGCGTCTTTAACGCAATCCTCACTTTCACGAAGCGGCGCGATGCCGGAATAAAGTTCCTTCAGGAAAGAAACTGTTTTTTCGGCGCTTTTTTTATCAAGTTTTCCGCTTTCGGAAAGAACGGCGGCGGTTATCTTCGCGGCGGTTTCAAGGGATTTTTTATCGTATTCCATTCAGAAAATACCTCCCGAAAATTATTTTATGGAATAATTATATGCCCCAAAACCGTATCTGTAAAGAAGAAAATGAAATATCATGTTTGACACGGGGCATTTTTAATAATATAATAACCCTCGGTATTAATTTATAATTGGAGGCGTTTTTTTGGCTTCGGAAGCAACAGCAAAGCGCATAGACATGACCGGAGGTCCCATTTGGAAATGCATGATAAGCTTTGCGATACCGGTTTTTATCGGGCATCTTTTTCAGCAGCTTTATAACACTGCCGACAGCATAATAGTCGGCAATTTTGTCGGAAAACAGGCTCTTGCGGCGGTTTCCAGCAGCGGAAATCTTATTTTCATGATGACGGGCTTTTTCATGGGGCTTTGCATGGGTGCGGGCGTCATCATAAGCCGCTACCTCGGGGCAAGGGATTTTGAAAAAATGAAAAGGGCGATACATACCGCTGTGGCTTTTGCTCTTTGCTGCGGGCTTGCTCTTTCGCTTCTGGGGCTTTGGCTGGCGCCGAAGATGCTTATCCTTATGAATACTCCGGAAAACGTTCTTCCTCTCTCGACAACGTATTTCCGAATCTATTTCTTCGGGAGCTTCTTTTCGCTTACATATAACGTCTGCGCCGGAATTCTTCAGGCGGTGGGCGATTCAAAAAGCCCTCTGCGCTTTCTTATAACCGCCTCCGTCACAAATATTATCCTCGACCTTATTTTTGTCGGAGTATTTAACTGGGGAGTTGCGGGCGCGGCCGCAGCCACGGTAATAAGCCAGATGCTCAGCGCTTTTCTCGGGTTCAGAAAGCTTCTGAAAAGCGAAGGTCATTATAGGCTCCATATAAAAGAGATACGCTTTGATTTTCCCCTCCTAAGGGAGATACTCCATCAGGGAATCCCCTCCGGAATTCAGAATTCGATTATTTCCATTGCAAACGTGGTCGTACAGTCCAACATAAATGCCTTCGGCGATGACGCCATGGCCGGCTGCGGTTCCTACGCGAAGGTGGAAGGCTTTATTTTCCTTCCGATCATGGCTTTTTCCATGGCCATAACGACTTTCATAGGTCAAAACCTCGGCGCCGGCAACCACGAACGGGCGCTGAAGGGTTCCCGGTTCGGTATTCTCGGTTCGGTTGTTTCCGCGGAAGTCCTTGGCGTAATACTCTGGTTTATCTGCCCCTGGGTGATCCCGCTTTTCAACGACGACCCGGCCGTTGTGGAAATCGGCGTGAACCAAATGAGGACTGAATCCGTTTTCTTTTTCGCGCTGGCCTTTGCCCATGCTGTTTCGGCGGTTATGCGCGGCGCCGGAAGAGCAAGAATGCCTATGTACACAATGCTTCTTTGCTGGTGTATTATCCGTGTTGCCTACGTCACGGTTGCGGTGCGCTATTATCCGGTTATCGAAACCGTTTACTGGGCCTATCCCATCACGTGGCTCCTCAGCTGCGTTATTTTCCTCATCTACTACCTGAAGGCGGACTGGATACATACCTTTGATTACAGAGGGTGATATATCAAAAACGGCGGAAGCTTTTGCTCCCGCCGTTTTGTTTTAAATCATTCCTGAAAACTTTTTCATTCCGCTGACGATAATTTCTATGTTGCGCTCGTCCATTACGGTATCGCGATTTGTATGTATCCTTCCGAGGTAAAGCCCGAACCGACCGCGGCGGAAAGCCGCAACGCCGATATTCTTTTTGAAGTTTTTCTGGTCGGAGGGATAATGGATACCCTTATTTGTTTCGATGAGCACGTTCTTGCCTTCGTGGTGCTCAAAAGCCGATTTCAGCATATCCGCATATTCCGGAAAGGACTTTTTGTCGATGATAAGCATGATATCATCGCCGTCGGAAACGCAGTCGAAGTTTATCAGAAGCTTGTTTTTCATGACTTCCTTGTGTTCCTTCGCAAAATAAGAAGAACCGAAAAGCCCCTTTTCTTCGTTATCGAAGAAAACAAAGCAGTATTGAGCACGTTCCTCCGGGGGCATGGTGCTCATAAGTTCAATAAGGGTTAAAACTCCGCTGGTGTTATCGTTCACCGTATGTTTGTTTGCCGGACCGAACATCATAAGGAGAAAAAACACCCAGTAAACAAGAAGAAAGCATATACCCGTTACGCTTGTATCGTTAAGGAGCATCGCCGCGAGCTTCCCCGCCGCCATGCTGATAATAAGCATCGGCACCACGAGCACGAAAGCATACAGAAAAGAAACAAGCATGTTTTTCGGCATGATAAAGTTCGGTATGGGCATGACCGCGCAGGTGTCGTAATGGGCGCCGAAAACCGCCTTTGCAGTATCCGGATTTCCTATGACAATGTTGCGGCTGTAATC